>JBBRWF010000446.1:0-4268 GCA_038249405.1 Anaerolineales bacterium | reverse complement strand
TTCTACAGTTATTTGAAATCTAACGCAAGAGCAGCTTTATGAAGATTAGTGTGGTGACAATATCATTCAATCAGGCGAAGTTTCTTCGTCAGTGTATGGATTCTGTTATCAGTCAAAGTTATCGGAACATTGAATATATTATTGTTGATCCGGGGAGTACTGATAGCAGTCGGGAGATTATTGAGTCTTATGGTGAGCGCGTTATTAAGATATTTGAGAAAGATAAAGGGCCTGCTGATGGCTTGAATGCCGGATTCTCAAGGGCTACAGGTGACATTTTCTATTTTATAAATTCTGACGATTATGTCTTGCCTGGTGCATTTTCATCGGCAATATCTCAATTTGCAGCCAATCCAGATCTGGATGTCCTGCTTGGTGCTGGAATCGAGGTTGATGCCAAGGGGGCAAGAGTGAAAAGTTATTACCCAAGCAATGTTTCGCCTGAAGCTTATGTCAATGGTGCTGTGACACTTTTTCAACAAGGCATGTTTTTTAGATCTAGTGCGTTTAAAAAAGTAGAGGGCTTTAATCTCTTAAACAAGACCTGCTGGGATGGGGAGTTGTTACTGGCTTTTATGCTTCAGAAACTTAATTTTAAAAGAGTAATGAGTCATTATGCTGCTTTTAGAATATATCCAGAGTCGATAACTGGGTCCCAACGATTTTCAGATCAATTCCGAATGGATAATGAAAGGCTGTATAAGACAGTATATGGTGCTGGCTCAGTGCCCAATGGAGCTTTGCGTCGATGGTTTCGGCTTCGAAAGATTATGTGTGATCCGAAATACTTTTATTTTCGTTTGTTAGGTCGCATTAAGTGAAAATTCTTCACGTCATCTCCTCCACTAGCCCCGAAGGCGGCGGTCCCATTGAAGGCGTCAAGCAACTCCAGGCGCCCTTGCGAGCACTTGGGGTTTCAGTTGAGATTGCCTGTTGCGATGAGCCCGGTGCTGCCTGGATTGCCAGCAGTGGTTTGCCTGTAGTTCATGCATTGGGTCCTTCTAAACTGGGTTACGGCTACACGCCGCGTCTGTTGCCGTGGTTGCGAGAAAACGCGACGCGTTTCGATGCAGTGATTGTTGAAGGTTTATGGCAATACCATGGCTTCGCGACATGGCGCGCCCTGCATGGGCAAGGCGTTCCCTACTTCGTATTTACCCATGGCATGCTGGATCCCTGGTTCAAGCACACCTATCCATTGAAGCATTTGAAGAAGTTGCTGTATTGGCCATGGGCCGAATACCGAGTTCTGCGTGACGCTTGCGCTGTTATCTTTACCTGTGAAGAGGAGCGGCTGCTGGCGCGGCAATCGTTTTCGATGTATCGAGCAAAGGAAGTTGTTTCTGGGTACGGCACCTCCAGTCCTCCATCCAACGGCCAGGAGTTGGCTCAACGGTTTATCGACGCCAATCCGGCGCTAAAAGGCAAGCGTATCGCTTTATTTCTGAGTCGTATTCATGAAAAAAAGGGCTGCGATCTTCTCCTGAAGGCGTTTGCCCAAGTGGCTGGCCATGACGAGCGCCTGCACTTGGTCATAGCCGGTCCCGACCAGACCGGCTGGGCTGATGCACTGAAGGTGGATGCTGAACGGCTGGGCATAAGCCACCGCGTTAGCTGGCCCGGAATGCTGCAGGGCGATGCCAAGTGGGGTGCATTTTATGCGGCCGAGGTATTTTGTCTTCCTTCGCACCAAGAGAACTTTGGCATCGTGGTGGCCGAGGCGCTCGCCTGTGGCAAGCCGGTACTCATCAGCAACAAAGTCAACATCTGGCGTGAGATTGAATCAGACGCCGCCGGTTTTGTGGCAGAAGACACCATCGCCGGCACCGTGCACAACCTGTTGCAGTGGCTGGCGCTGGACAAGAACGCATATGCACAAATGGCCGAACGGGCTCGCCAGTCCTTTGCACGGCACTTTCATATTCGGGGGGTTGCGGAAAGATTAGTCAGAATTCTTTCTGAACAGGTTGCCAGTCCGTCAAAACAGGGCTGTGCAGAATTCCCCCTCACTAAGGAAGATAGAGGATGATCAGCATTTGTATACCCGCTTACAAGCATCTGGACATCCTGCCGGATGCTTTGCAGTCTATTTGTTCCCAAAATTCCGACTTTGAACTTGTCATCCTGGATGACTTTGATATATTTCTAAATGATCCCAGTCTCCAACCCAAAGTTAAGCATGTGCGTGAGCTTTATTCAAGCGATCCGCGCATTAAGTGGTTTCGTAATTCCGAGCACCTGCCTATCCAGGCTAACTGGAACAAAGTGATTAGTCTATCTTCCCGGCCATATATAAAAATGATGGGAGCCGATGACAGACTTCATCCCGGAGCCATTGAAAAAATGGAGTCCATGATCAAGGCTTTTCCGGCGGTCGTTCTTCATGGACATCTCGCAGATGTAATTGATTCCAATGGCTTGGTGGTTAGAAAACCCAAGCCTTATCCGGGTCTGAAGGAGCCGCTTATAGTTTCAGGAAATGCGGCGCTCAAAGGAAAATTAAGACAGATAATTCGTTTCAAGAATCCTATTTGCAATATCTTCAAGCGGACCGCTTGGGAGCAAGTTGGTGGCTACTCTAATAAATACCGATTCTGCTTTGATACTCACTTCAACACAAGGGTAATGGCCGGGGGCGAGTGTGCGCTATGGAATGAGAATTTGGTTGATCTTAGGCGTCATGACCATTCGGACGGTGCAACACTGCCTGCCAAAATGGCGCTTGATGAGCTGCGAAACCTCGTAGCCGATATCCTGTCAGAAATTGGCGATGAGGTTACTGCCGCTGACTTGATTGCGGCTAACGGGTGGATACTGTATCGCCTCTTTGAGCTGGCTGCCCAACGGATTATGACGAAGCCCGGTGACTTGCGCCGGCTTTTTATCGAAAACTATTCGGTTTTGCTATCTAGTCCAGCAGTTTACAAGCAGGCAGCAAAGCTGGCGATAAGCCGAATTCGCGACGGTGATATTCAACAAACATCATGAATAACTCGTCCATTGATCTCACAAAAAGTAAAACAAACTGGTCTGTTCTGATAAAGGCCAAGAGAGGTTTATGGACCTATCTGCTTGAGCCAATGGTAAGGTGGCTGCCAAAGTTTTGCAGTCCACTTCGTATTTGGGCTCTTCGGGTAATGGGTGCATCTATCGGTAAACAATGCCTTATTCTTCCTGGCGTCAGAGTTTTAATGCCGTGGAACCTGAATATTTCAGACTATGTTGCAATTGGGGAAGGTGTCAACATTTACAATTTTGCGCCGGTCCACATCCAGAGGATGACTGTGGTATCGCAAGATTGTTATCTTTGCACAGGTTCCCATGATTATCGCCAGGGAGATATGCCGCTTATTTATGATCCAATCAGAATTGGCAGTGAATGTTGGGTGGCAGCGGGTGTATTTATTGCGCCAGGTGTCGAGATTCCAAACGGTGTCGTCGTCGGGGCCATGTCGGTAGTCAGCAAGAGTTTGCCTTCGGAGTGGTCGGTTTATGCAGGTAATCCTTGTGCATTTATAAAAAAGAGAGTGATGGCTGGATAAAAATTAATTATCCATGACGATGATTTTAGTCATGATCAGGACAGCGTCTTGGCTACGATTATGCCCATGATGTCTGTCGCAAACGCTGCTGAAATACGGCTTGTTGGGCGTTGGAAATGCTCAGGTATCAATATACCCATACTCCTTTGGGCAGTCCTGCCTATTGGCTGGAGCCCTACTGGCGACGCAGAATCATGAATAAATTTGTGACCACAGCGCATTTCTTCATGAGTACAAATTCGCATGAACTCGGATGGATCGAAAAAATACTGGACCACCCACTAAAGGGGGGGTTCTTGAAGTGGGTGTTCATCCGGGCAGTTCCCCGCATCCGGACCGTTGGCGCAACCCTGAGCGCCAGGATTGCCTGGCTTTCGCCGCGGAGGCGAAAAAGCGAGAAATTTCGTTGATCAGCTGAAAAGACTTTGGTGCGAGGCAAGAAATTTCGTCTCCCCGTACTTGAACAGATAAATCAGGTCGCTAAAGGGGCTTTGAATGACTGGCATTTCAATACTTGTGCTAACCAAGAATGAGCAGCAAGACCTGCCCGATTGTCTGCAAAGCGTCTCGTGGTCAGACGACATTCATGTTTTTGACTCTATGAGTACGGATGAAACGTTGACGATTGCGCAGCGTTTCGGTGCCCGCATCACGCAGCGGCCATTCGATAACTGGGCATCACATCAAAACTGGGGGTTGCAACACATTCCTTTCAAGTACCCGTGG
>JBBRWF010000445.1:0-4281 GCA_038249405.1 Anaerolineales bacterium | reverse complement strand
TTTCTCCAGCGGTCTTTCCTGTACAAGCCGTGGAGTGGTTAAAAAACCACCCCCAGCAAGGCGAGATGTTCAACTCGTTTGACTGGGGTGGTTATTTGAGTTTTACGCTGCCCGAGAAGAAAGTCTTTGTTGACAGCCAGGGCGATGTGTATGGAGAAGCATTTCTGCGTAAATATGAACAGCTAATCACACTTGCGCCCGGATGGCAGGGCATTCTGGAAGAATACCATGTCAGGTGGGCGCTCGTACCCAGTCAATGGCCGCTGGTTGGCGCGCTTGCCAGCGAAGGCTGGCTTGAGGTTTACCGTGACAAAACATCCGTAATTCTGGTGAAGCGGCCCTAAACCAGTGCGTCTATCATTAGCGCAACAAAAAGGAACATCAGATACATGCTGGAATAACGGTACATCGTCCAGGCTACTTTGTTACCTTCAACGCGGTAGACTCGCCAGGCAAAATAAAGCAGCAATCCACCCAGAACCGCGGCCGAAACCAGGTAAACCACACCGGTGTATTTGAACAAGGGGAGCAAGAAAGTCACTGCCACCAATGCGATGGTATAGATCAGCACCTGTTTGCGTGTTTCCTGCTCACCACGAATGACTGGGAGCATTGGAACGCCCGCATGCTCGTAATCCTTGCGGCGCACAATGGCCAAAGCCCAAAAATGGGGCGGGGTCCACATAAAAACAATCAAAAACAAGATCATGGCGGGAATGTCAATTCGCCCAGTAGCAGCCGCCCAACCCACCAATGGGGGTATTGCACCAGCACCGCCGCCAATGACGATATTCTGAACGGTGGCCTTTTTCAACCAGACACTGTACAAGAAAACGTAATAAAAAATTCCGGCCAGTGAAAGAAAAGCAGCCAGAAGATTAACAAAACCAGCCATGATGTAAAAACTGGCAATACATAATGCCAACCCAAAAGACAAGCCTTCGGCCGGGGTCATGCGCCCGGCAGCCAAAGGCCGTTTGGCAGTACGCTGCATATTTTTATCAAGATCACGATCAATATATTGATTCACGGCACCAGAACCGCCTGCCGCAAACGCACCACCCAACAATGTCCAAAAAGCAAGGGAAAAGGACGGCCAGACTTTACCGCCCGCCACCATCCCAGCAAATGTGGTCACAAGCAGCAGTAAAACAATAACCGGCTTGGTAAGGGTTAAGAAATCCTTCAAGCGCTGACGCACATTCAATGGAGGAAAAGCGACAGTGTCTTTGGCATAGAAACCCGCCGCAATCACCAATACAGCCAGTGAAAGCCAGAGAACCAGCGCAGTCAGTGAATGCAGTACCTGTAACATAACGGGGAAACCACCTGCCACTTGAAGCGCGCCAACAAAAGCCTGTGCAAAGAATAAAACCACGCTGACCGTTGTAAGCGGTAAGAGCAGGCGGTGATCCCGCTGGGTGCGCCAGGCCTCAAACAGCAAGACAAGCACAAGGAAGCTACTTAACCCAGCAGAAACGCGGTGAAACATCTGAGCCCAGCAAGCTAGTCCCGTGGGAAAACAAACAGGCCAGGTGGGGCAGGCCTCATTACTACCGTTCAAAGCCACCAGGCGGCCGCCTGCGAAGAGTAAAAAGACTGCCAGCAATGTAAACAGTGCCAGTTTTGCAAAAGAAGTGGAAAGGGAGAATTTCATACTAGTTCCTCAGGTTGCTTTTCTGCGCGAGGCGCGGCAAGCTCATTGCGTACAAAAAAGGGATAACCCAAAAACAAAATTATTGCAAAGGTGAACCACTGCAAAGCATAACCAAAGTGGGGTCCTTCACTGATCTCGATTGTGGGCTGATATGGATAAGGCGGCGAAGAGGGCGCTGGCTCAGGGACAGGCTGCACAAACACTGGCAACAATTGGGCAGAAACTTGGCTGGCAATCCGATCCAGGTTAACAATATTCCAAAAGTCCAACCGGGTCTGCCCCAGCGCCAGGGGTGGATCTTGAATACCGCTGATTTCCGGGATATTGCCCAGACGAATTATTCCCGTAATCGTCACTTCTCCTGGCTGATCATATTTATGCCAATCCGCAGGAGCGGCATTGCCTTCAGCGGGGATCCAACCGCGCTCGATCAAGATCGCGCTGCCATCTGCAAGCAACAATGGGGTAAGTAGAAAATATCCGGGTTGGTTATCATGAAACTGGTTACGCAGCACTACCTGGTTGGCGGGGTCAAATACACCAGTGACTGTCACTATCCGGTATTCCATTTGAGTCAAGTCGTCTTGAGGGGCAGCGGTCAATATCAAAGGAGATGAAAAACTAGTAACGAGGTAATGCTCATTGAATGCCCTGCGCAGCGCCAGGCGGTCCAGCTGCCAGATTCCCAGACGCACACATAACGCTGTTCCAGCCAACACCAGCAGCGTGGCTAAAATCCACTTCCTTGAAAAAATAGCCTTCAGAACGGTCATTTTGCACCAGGAATCGATGATTTAATCGGCCAGATCACCAGGCTATAGACAGCCAGCATAAGCCCCAGGGGTAAACCCGCCAACAGAATTCCATACAAACGCGTAGCGGACGTAACAGGTTCCTGCACGTCCAAACCAAAAACTTGCTCTTTTTCAAAGGAGCAGGAGTACGAGTAGCGGTTGGCATCGTTTAATGTGAGACTGGCGGAGCTTCCAGATGGAATAAACAAGGGTCCAAGATTGTGGTCAACGACATCCTTATTAATCACAACAAATGTATCCCCGGCCACAAAATTCATATTTCCCGGGATGGACGGGTTTGGCTCACCCTGGGCAATCCGATCTGCTGTGCCGGCAGGGATCACCAATTCAATACGCTGAGGACCTCGTCCGGCATCACTCTTCAAGAAGAAAAAAGTGAGTTCATTGATACCAATGGCAATCACAATGCCCAGCGCAGTCAATAACAGGAAACGCCAGACGTACAAGCCTCTCATACAATACCTCAATCTTTGAAATAAGGGGCGACCTGGGTAGGTCGGCCTTTATCACTACGCCAGACGACCAATCAAATACAGAGCCGGGTAAAAAAGAATCCAGACAAGATCGATGAAATGCCAGTAGACTGTGGCAGCTTCCACAGCCCAATGCTCTTCAGCAGAATAAAGGCCGCGTCGACCGTTGTTTAGAATGATGCCCAGAAAGATCACACCCGTCAAAACATGGAAAGCATGCATACCAGTCATCATGAAGAAGACGGCGCTATAGGCATTATCTCCAACCGAAAAAGGTGCGTTTGCCCATTCCACACCCATGACCCCGGCTAAAAAGCCGATACCGAGCAGCATAGTGATGGAGGTGCTGACCAGGAAACCTTTCTGGTTTCCCTGAGCCATCTGAGTTTCAGCACGGTTCATAAAAAAGCTTGAAACTAGCAAAACTGCTGTAACAATCAACCCCAGAAACTGGTCTAAGTCAGGGCGGGTGAGTCCAAGCAGGTTGAAACGAGATACAAGCAATCCGCCAAAAACAAATGCATCTGAGAGTATGAATAGCCATAAGCCAAGGCGGTTACTACGCAGCTTCCAATCGTAAGAATGTTGATCGGTGTCGCCATCTTCGCCAAGTTTATAGATATGCATGTAAAAATACATGACCAATCCACCCTTGATGACAGCAACAACTGTAAGCAGCAGCAGCTGCTGATTGGTTATCGCGATGAAATACTCAACGAGTGTAAGAAAGGCCAGGAAAATAAATACGATAAGGCCCTGGCGCAAGGAGCCGGAATGATTTTCGTGTATCACGTTTAGCCCTCCGAATTCATTTTAACGTAGGTGGAACCAGGCAAACCGTAGTCATAGGGTTCACCCACAACCTCGAAAGGCTGATCATAATTATGAACTGGCATTGGTGAAGGCACCTGCCATTCCGGAGAACGAGAATTCCAAATATTGCCCGGTGCGGGAGAACCGCTGCGCAAAGTAATGTAGATGTTGTAGAAAAAGATCAGGACTGCCAAACCGATCCCGAAGGCAGCAATTGTCATGGCCAGTTGCCAGGGATCAAAGTTCAGGGCAGGATCATAGTCAGCAATACGACGACGCATACCGAGCAACCCGACGCGCATCATGAACAGGGTCAAGATCAAGAAGGAAGGTGTCATGAGCCAGAAGTGCCATTTCCCTAATTTTTCGTTCAAGCGCTTGCCAGTGGCTTTGGGAAACCAGTAATAGAGCGCAGCAAAGAAGGGGAAGATGTAACCTCCAAACATTGTGTCGTGGAAGTGTCCAACGATGAAATAGGTATCCGTCAGGTGCAGGTCTGTTGAGACAGTGGCATTCGGCGGGC
>JBBRWF010000444.1:0-4286 GCA_038249405.1 Anaerolineales bacterium | reverse complement strand
GTGCCAGATACCAGCATGCGTTGGCCTTCGTAAATAACATTTGCATTGGTAATCTCAGGATTCAGCCTGACAAGCGCATCCATCGTGGTGCCAAAACGATTGGCAATGGCTTTGAGCGTGTCACCGCGCGCCACGATATAAGTGGTGGACGCATCCTTTTTATAGATGATGGCGCCCGGGAGCATTAAAATTTGACCGGCATAGATCAAATCCCCACTGCCAATGGTTGGGTTCGCCCGGCGCAGCGCATAGATGGTGGTATCGCATTTGGCAGCGATTTTCTTTAATGTATCACCACTGATGATCGTATAGCTAGTTCCGCAAGCCGATGCGGCGAATACAGCGCCAGTACTTGCAAGTGAACTCACCAGAATAGCGAGCACCAAAATAAGTTGGAAAGTTCTTTTTGTGTTCATCGTTTCTCCTCTTGCCTGATCAAAATGGAACATTGGTTACTATATTCTGATGATGTCAATCAGACCAAAATAGTTCCATGCAAGGCAGCAAAAAAGGGCGTAAATACGCCCTTTTGCATTGCAATAACATTGCAGGTAATATTTTTAAGGCTTCGGCCAGCCAAGCTCAACCGGACGAGTGTAACCATGTTTTTCGACCGCATACAATTTACCACCAGATGCCACTGGACAGCCAGCCTCATCTTTAATCGTGTAAGAGGTTGCATCGCGATTTGGAAGCGCAACGGGATACCACAGGTATGCACCGCCCTGGCACACAAAAATATCCAGGAAGTAACCGCGATCATCGTCATCCGTCATTGGCAATACATCCCAGGTGATGGTCACATTTTTCCCATCACGAACGGCACTCACATTCTGCGGCGGCTTATACAGGACACTCGGCCCAGGTAAATAAACATCCGTAAACTTTATGGTGGTGATATCTCCCACCACATCGACGACAGAGGGAGCCACCCAGCAGAAGTAATTGAGCTTATCGAATTTTATGAACAACCACTTGCTCAAATGGAAGCGCCCGCGCACTGTACCAACATCCCCCGCGTAGAGATCAGCCGCATGCAAATAAGCCACGTTTGGCCCGTAACGGCAGTGAGCCTGCTTATTAACAGTAACCACAGGAAAAGAAAATGTGGGTGTTGCACTTGGACCAATTGTCTCAGTAATAGTTGGAGTCAGTGTGATGGTGGAGGTCTGGCTGGGCAGCGGCGTAAAAGTGAGTGTTGGAGTGAGACTTGGTAGGAAGGTCGGTTGACTGGTGTCAGTGGGCACGCTGGTCTGGATGCTGGCAGGCGGCGGAGTGACCGTTACAATAGTCTGCGCAGCCAGGCCTGGCAACGCACAGGCCATTGTAAGCGCAGTGAAACAAATGAATATGAAAGTGTGTTTTCTCATATCTCTATTTTACAGTTTAATTGCCAAATTGCATCCACTCATAAAAGTTTCATAAGACCAACTTCCCCATCCGTTGACGGGCATCTGCTTTCCCTGTATGCTTGAAAATTCATAGGAGAATGATTATGGAACTTTTTAGCGCGATTTATTCCCGTCACTCGCTAGGCAAGGTGAAACCAGACCCGGTGCCACGTGATGTCATCGAAAAACTCTTAACCGCTGGAGTGCAGGCTCCCAACCATTTTAAAATTCGTCCCTGGCGATTTGTTGTGTTAACTGGCAAAGGACGAGAAACACTTGGCGCGAGCATGGCGGTTTCGATGAAAAAGAAATTTCCAGATTTGGCCGAGGAAGCATTTGAGAAAGAGAGGCAAAAAGTATTGCGCGCTCCACTCTTGATCGCTGTTGGTGTTGATAAACCAACCGAACCAAAATTTAATGAAATAGAAAACATCGCAGCAACAGCAGCAGCCTGCCAGAATATCCTTCTTGCAGCCACCGCACTTGGCCTGGCAAGCATCTGGCGAACAGGCGATAATGCCCGCGATCCTGAAATCAAAAAATCTCTGGGCTTTTCTGCAGACCAGCATCTGATAGGTTTTCTATATATCGGGTATCCCGAGCAGTCAGAAACAACAATTGCCGAACGGCCATCTTTTGAAGATCGCACAGTTTGGATGGATTAAAATATTCCTCCAGTTTACCGCGCCACCAGCGGCATCATCAAATCCGGGCGATCGGTATCGACCCCATCAATACCCCAGCCCATATAAGTTTGCATCAACTGCGGGTCATCAAGTGTCCAGGTTTCAACTTTGACGTTTTTGGCATGCGCAGCCTTGATAAAAGATTCGGTGATGATGGGAATGCCGTAAGATTCGGATGTATCAAACGGCACCTGCAGAGACTGATACTGCGGTGAAATCAGGCTGGTGAGTCCGATTTTGTTTAATAATACAAAGGCCAGAACCTCACCTCTTGATGCGGAAGTTGCCACTCCCGGGCAGGTTTCACGGAACATCTTCATTGCATCATCATGAAATGAGGCGATAATAATTTTTCCCTGCATGTTGTATTTTAGGATTAGATCGCATAAAGGCCTGGCAATCGGGGTTTTGGTCAACTTAATCTCTACCAGGTAGCGCATATCGGGATATTTTTGGAACACTTCATCCAGGGTCGGCACAGTAATACCCTTGCCGCGAAAAAGAAAGGTTTGGCCGCCATCGGTTGACCAATTATAGGCAGCATCCAGCTTCTTTAACTCTGCAAGAGTCAGGTCTTCCACCTGGCCTGTTCCACCCGTGGTACGCTCGACACTCTCGTCGTGCAATAAAATAATTTGCCCATCTTTGGTAATGTGCGCATCCATATCGAAAGCATCCACACCCAGGCTGGCTGCCTGATCATAGGCATAAAGTGTATCTCCCGGCCACACACCGTCGCCGCCCATGTGCGCAAAAACCATTACCCTGGGGTGCGGATTGGTGTAATAAGGCAGCGCGGGTGCAGGGCTGGAAAACAGGCTGCCCATAATCAGGGCGGCTGCCAGGGGAACAAGCACACTGACCAATATTCTCAATGCACGATTTTTCATAATCCTCCACAGCTATCCATCAATTAGACCAGCATTCCTTTCATCAAAATGCTTCGAGAAAAGCAAGCATGTTTTCGCCAAGGGCAGCATTATTATATCCGCCTTCCATCACAATCAACGCGGGCAGGCCCAGGCTGGCAATTTCGCGGCCAATGGCGCGGATGCCGGAAGCCGTAACCTGAAATTTTCCCAACGGGTCACCGCCATACAAATCCATACCAGCTGAAACCACGAGGTACTTTGGATCAAAAGCCCTGATCTGCTTCAGCGCTTCGCTCAACGCAGCCAGATACTGACTATCCTGCGTGCCAGCAGGCAAGGGGAAATTGCGGTGAAAACCCAGCCCCGCTCCGGCCCCAATCTCATCAGCATAGCCGCTGAAGTAAGGATACTCAAAATGGGGGTCAGCATGGATCGAAATGCTCAAGACATCCTCGCGCTCATAGAAAATATCCTGGGTACCATTCCCGGCATGATAGTCGATATCCAGCAAAGCCACTTTACCGCTCCGGGAAAGCCAGTTCGTTGCGACTGCGGCGTTATTAATATAACAATAACCGCCACAGTTGGCGCGCCCGGCATGATGGCCCGGAGGACGACACAGCGCAAATGCTGCTTTTTGAAAAGTTGGCTCTGGCTCAAGCAGGGCACTGGCAGCACTCAGCGCGCAATTGGCCGATGCAAGTGCCGCAGCATAGGTACCGGCAACAATTGGAGCCGACAAATCCATCATATAATAACCGGCTAGGCCTAAAAGAGAGGATGGTTTGCGCCGCCAGCCCGCAGGTGGAAACGTGGCTGGCAGCAAGGCGGTCTTTGGATAGTCAGCATCAATTGCTGATAACTGCCACTCATCATAGGCACTTCGTAAAAAATCAAGATAACCAGCTTCGTGAACAGCCCGCAACGGTTCCAGGCCAAAGTTCTGCGGGGCAAGTATCTCGGCCCAGGAAGTTTGGTGGAGCGCAGACAGAATACGTTGTGCGCGTTCAGGAACTTCAAAATTAGGTAATTTTTCGCCACCATCAAAGATTTCAAAGGGTGGGTTATGCTGGAAATGAACATCGGAATAGAAAACTTTCACGGCAGATTCTCCTGTTTTGGGTAAGCCTAAGATACCGGGTGTTGCCTCAAAACGCAATAGGAATGTCTGGCTTTCAATAACAATACAATCTTTAGGCACGGTTCAAAGCTAAGAAATAGCACCTTTACAAATTGCTGAGAGACAGGCAGCCACTGAACGGATAAGATAGAGTTTCCAGACAAAATCTATTCGCCCAGAGGCTACCTGCCATGACAGTTTATACGATTACAGCACT
>JBBRWF010000443.1:0-4287 GCA_038249405.1 Anaerolineales bacterium | reverse complement strand
GGTCAACATTTTTTCCAGGGCTTATTCCCTGCCAATTACCATGGGGCGTAAAGTGCTCATCAAGCAATTCGGGTTGTCCCATGCGTTCTGCTGAGGCTGTCAATACAGGTATATCATCTACGCGTTCTGTGATTGTGCTTGGTTGATCTCTCATGCAGATAGCTTGCTGCATTTTTATTATCCGGTCAAAATATGAGCGAACCTCAAGTTATGTCCTGGAGATATTCACTGTGACCATCGGCCTGCGTTTCGTTTGATTAAAAATCAAAGTTCGGACCACATCCACGATATCTCGTTCCACTCTTACACCGTTGTGAACAACATCACCAACCCGTCTTTGTACAGCGCCGCTGATGCGTTTCACATCCTCATCTGCTGAAATAAAACCGCTAGTGATGATTTGGGGGTCGTTTCGCAAACGGTTCGTGTGTTTGTCAATGCTCAAATTGACAATGAAGAAACCAGATTGTGCCAATTGTTCGCGCGTACGCAAAACCAATGGATCGGCCTCGCCAATATTGGCCCCCTCCACAAATATATATCCGCCAGGGATACGTTCCCTGATTTGTACCTTGCCGTCATTCAGTTCGATTACATTTCCATTTTCGACCACGAAGATATTTTCGGATGGGATGCCGACTTGTTCGGCCAACCAGGCGTGGCGTTTTAACATGCGCAGTTCTCCATGCATGGGCACGAAATACTTCGGACGCACCAAGTTAAGCATCAACTTCTGCTCTTCCTGGCTAGCATGACCGGAGACATGAACAGGCGCTAATCCATCATAAATGACATTCGCGCCGCGCCGAAGCAGGCGGTTGATCGTTTTACTGATACTTTCTTCATTTCCCGGGATCGGATGTGAAGAAAGCACGATGGTGTCGGTGGGAAGCATATCAAAATGACGATTGGTTCCTACAGAAAGACGACCGATAATCGAAGACGGCTCTCCCTGCGAGCCAGTGCACATCAAGACAACTTTGTTCAATGGCAAATTCAGCGCGTTTTCAAGGGAGACCAGAGTGTCCTCCGGAATATTGAGGTAGCCTAATTTCTGGCCAATTTTTGCATTATCCACCATACTTGTGCCCACAAATGCCATTTTTCGGTGATTACGCACGGCTGCGTCGGCAACTTGCTGCAATCGCGAGATGAGCGATGCGAACGTGGCGATTATGACGCGTCCAGGAGCTTCTTTGATGATTTTGTCGAACGCCGGGCCAATAATTTGTTCGGACGGGGTCCAACCAGCACTTTCGGAGTTGGTTGAATCGGCAAGCAATACGTCCACCCCGCGGGCGGAAAATTCTGTCAATTTGGCAAAATCGGTCGGCCAATTATCTACCGGGGTCTGATCGAATTTGTAATCCCCTGTATGGACGACAAGACCAGCCGGACAAGTAATTCCCAGACCAACCGAATCGGGAATGGAATGACAGACATGGAAGAATTCCACCTTAAATGGGCCAATCTGAACGGTTTCGCCTGCTTTTACAGGGTGTAGATTGGCCTTGGGGAGCATTCCACTGCGAGATAGTTTGACCTCAACCAGACCGAGGGTCAGCGCCGTTCCAAAAACAGGTGCTGCAATCCGTTTGAGTAAGTGCTGAATGGCCCCAATATGATCTTCATGCCCGTGGGTGATGACGATTCCATCCACTTTACGACTTTTATCACACAGATATTCAAAATCAGGGATGATGTAATCGACCCCGATCATGTCGTTATCCGGAAACATTAAACCAGCATCCACAACCAGAACATGCCCATTGTATTCATACGCCATCATGTTCTTACCTACTTCCCCGAGTCCCCCCAGGGGAATGATTCTTAATTTCTTATTCATCCTTAAGTACTAACCTCTAAATAAATTTTAAACATTTTTCTGCCAAAGGCAGTTGATCTCGAACATTAAAAAAAAATTCCCTGCCGTCTCAGCCAGGGTGGAAAAGTAAAATTTTGCGGATTGTTTTTGCAAAAACTGTTCGAAATTAGCATAAAGCGTTTATCTGCCTTATTTATAACAGTGTAGGGCTAATCTGTCAAATTAACATGCCGGAGTGCCAGAGGCTGGAAGGCTTATTACCCAATCTTTTAATTTTTTCCATCATCGTCGACATGAAAGTAAGTCTCCGGACCTGTCAATTTTTTAAATCTGTGAGAAATCGTAATTCTTTGCTAAGCCTCATGGTTGATTGGTACAATAAAAACAGGAGTGTCTGTGAGCTGCACAACTTGCTGTGCTACACTGCCAGTCAATAGCAGGTTCAATCCACCGCGCCCTTGTGAGGTCAGAATTATCAGGTCGACCCCTTCGCGATTGCCCACTTCCACAATTGTGCGGTCAGGAACAGATCCTGTAACAACATAACTCACTTGCAATCCATCCGAACGAAGAGACTCAGCAACAGCTTCTAGATAATGGCGCATATTGTCTTCTGCCTGCTTGCGAATGGATTGGATAATGCTGTCTGGAGCAGGATACATAGTGCTCTCAGGAATCGCGGGAACCGAAAGCAGCATTAAATCGCAGCTTAGAACCTTAGCCCAATAACGGGCATAGGATAAGGCTTGCTCTGAGAACCTTGATCCATCCAAAGGGACCAGGACCCTACTGACATGAGGCGCTTCTGGAGCACCGCTCTCAAATACCTACACTAACAACACTGGAATATCTAACAGGTGAACCAGCTTGCTGGAAAGACCATTTTTAAGCCAGTTTCTTTCGCCTGACCGGCCACTTCTTGTGACAATAACCAAATCGACCCCTTTTTCAACGACAAAATCCCGGGTTACCTCTGCGAGAGATCCGTGCTGAATGACGTGATTCACCCGGATTCCTTCGGCTTCTATGTTTTTGGCTACCCGAGACAGATAGGATTCCATCTCAGATACCCAGTCCTGATCGCCGTTGTCATCCCGCCTGGAGCTTAACAAGGTTAGCTCCGCTCCTGTGATTTGACAGATTAATTGGGCTATCGGAAGTGCTTGGGCGGCGTTTGTCGAACCGTCCAGCAGGGTAAGCACATGCTTAAATCCTTCTATTTGATTATTTTCCTTGATCGCGTTGCTTTCTTGGATATATTCAGGTTTCCAGGCAAATTTTAGCGGAGCTCTTCTCTCCCCATTTTGTGCACTGGATTGCTTTGGATCTGATTGGCCAAATCCAAAGCCACCTAACAAATTGGAATCGATATGCCCCAGATAATCCATTTCCGGCGAGGGAATTCCCAATCGCCTGCGGGTATAGGTGAAAGCTGCATATAGAATTGGAATAAAAAGGAAATATGCCCAGGCGCCTTCCAGAAATCGCTCTGCAAAAATAATGACTGTGGCACCTGTGGTCAATACCGCCGCCAGAGCTGTGCCGACAACAAGGCCAACTTTTGTCACCGAAATCTGCTGTCTGGCTTCGCGAATCAATCGTTTCATCACAGCCCAACAGGTCATACTGAGCAGAACGAATACACCAACAGCGTACAATGACAAAAAAGTTTCTTCGCGCGTACCTAAGAAGATGAAACAGATGCAAACGACACCCACTTCCAGCCAGACCGGTTTATCAGCCACACCGTATTGATTGCGTTCACCCAACATAGCAGGGATGTAGTGACGTTCTTTCAGACCCAAAGCCAGATTCTGTAATCCTTGGGCGCTAGCGGCAGATGCTGACATCAACACGAAGATGCCAATTAACGATCCTAAATAGGGTATGGGTGCCGGTAAGAGTTGGTCCATTGCCTGGGTAAAGACTGAGATTTCACTGTTGCTCGGGTTGGTCAGAGAAAAGATGGCAGGCCCAACAATTAACATCGTCACTGCAGTCGTCCCCATAACGATGAGCAAACTGCCGAAAGCCTTGCGGCTTTTTTCAGCAGCTGTTCCACCATAAGCAGCCACAAGGTTGGCAAATACTTCAATTCCGGTCATGACCGCTAAAATGCGGATGTAACCACCGATCGTAAATTGTAAATTGGGCCAAACAAACGCCTGGAAAGAAAACTGAGGTAGATGAAAGCCCGTCTTGTAGATCGTCGCAAAAACCATCAGCCATAATAACAACAACACCGCTGCCGTTGCCGGGCCAAACGTTCGAGTAGCTATCTTTGGCCCACGATTTACCAACCATCCAGTAAATAAACTAAGAAATACCGCTGCCAGGGTGCGATACTGTATGCCTAAAACGGCTTCATTGAGAAGAGGAAACCGATCAGCAATAAAGGTGACCATTGCGGACATGCTGACCAGGAAGGTGAGTGTATATTCGATGAACGTGATCGCAGCATT
>JBBRWF010000442.1:0-4306 GCA_038249405.1 Anaerolineales bacterium | reverse complement strand
TGCGGGCGCGTTCATAATCGGTGCGGGTGACGCGGATGAGGCTGGCATCGTCAGAGCCGTAGGGCTGGCTTTCCTGGTAGGGGCGCAAAACATCGAGCATTTTGCCGTTGGCGGGATCGATGATTTGCGCCCCTACCAGGAAAGCCTGCCCTACGACTCTGACGATGCCAGCCTCATCCGCGTCACCCGCACCGATTATGAACGCGCCCTCAAAGTACCGCCCCAATTTCTGGCCGACCTCAACATCCACGCCGCCGAAGCCTACCAGACCTGGACCGAAGCACGCCCCGCCAACGACTTCCGCAGAGTCCAGCCAAACCTGGAAAAGACTCTCGATTTAAGCCGCAAACTGGCCGAATTTTTCCCTGGCCACCAGCATATCGCCGACCCCCTGATCGACATGTCAGATTTTGGCATGGGAGCCGCCAGTGTTCGCACCCTGTTTAGCGAACTGCGCGAGCAGCTGGTACCCATCGTCAAAGCCATCGGTGAACAGCCCCCCGCGGATGACTCATTTCTCCATCTGCACTACCCCGAAGCGCAGCAAATGAAATTCGCTGAAGAAATCGTTCGCCAGCTGGGCTACGACTTTAACCGCGGGCGTATCGATAAAACGCACCACCCCTTTATGACCAAGTTCTCACTCGGCGACGTGCGCATTACCACCCGTGTCAAAGAAGACTATTTGGGCGAAACGCTGTTCAGCAATATGCACGAAGCCGGTCATGCTATGTATGAGCAGGGCATCGACATGTCCTATGAAGCCAGCCCCCTTGGCAATGGCACATCATCCGGTGTTCACGAGAGCCAATCGCGTACCTGGGAAAATATCGTCGGGCGCAGCCGCGGCTTTTGGGAATTCTATTTCCCCAAACTGCAGGCTGAATTCCCCGAACAACTCAAAGGCGTAACGCTTGAACAGTTTCACCGCGGCATCAACAAGGTCAGCCGTTCCCTGATCCGCACCGATGCGGATGAGGTAACCTATAACCTGCACGTCATGCTGCGTTTCGATTTTGAACTGCAAATGCTCGAAGGCACCCTCTCCATCCGCGACCTTCCCGAAGCCTGGCACGAACGCTTTGAGCACGACCTCGGCATAGTACCCCCCAATGATAGCGACGGCGTTATGCAGGATGTCCACTGGTTCGGCGGTATCATCGGCGGCTCCTTCCAGGGCTATACGCTGGGCAACATTATGGGCGCACAGTTCTACAACGCCGCGCTAAAAGCCAACCCGCAAATCCCGGATGAAATTAAGCACGGAAACTTCAGCAGTCTGCACGGCTGGCTCAAGGAAAATCTCTACCGCCACGGCCGCAAGTTCACCGCGCCAGAAGTGCTGGAGCGAGCCACTGGCAGCCCCATAACGATTGTGCCTTATATCGAATACCTGAAAACAAAATACGGCGAGTTATACAACCTGTAACAACTGATCGCCCCCTGATTGGGTGCGCGCAGACATGCCAAACGAACGTAAATTGAATATTTATCAAAAAGTATGACAAATAACAGCGATTCAGCGATTTATGTCAGTTGACGCCTTGCCCCAAGATAAGTATAAGCAAGTGTATCTAATTCAACCCAGGAGCGTGTTACTATGGCTATGAAAATTCAAGACGATTGCATTTCCTGCGGCGCCTGCTTGCCGGAATGCCCCACCGAATCCATCACCGAAGGCGATACCATCTACGTCATCGACGCAGCCACCTGCGTGGAATGCGTCGGACACCACGATGCCCCCCGCTGCAAGGATGTCTGCCCTGTAGATTGCATCGTCAAGGCATAATTATTTTACGACGGGGCAGGCTCAAAACCCTGCCCCGTTGTAATGTTAATACATTTCGAATTGACACGCCCGCAAGGGCCGCTTATAATCAAAAGTAATTAGTAATGACCTTCGGGGCAGGGTGAAATTCCCGATCGGTGGTAAAGCCCACGAGCGCGACAAAAAGCGCAGGATGCGGTGAAATTCCGCGGCCGACGGTAAAGTCCGGATAAAAGAAGGTATTAGCCCATTTGGGCTATTTGTGTCGTCTGCCCCCCAAAACGGTTAGCGTTTTAGGGGCTTTTTTATGACCACAACTTTTTTTGATGCCCCGCAGGTACCTCTTCGGGGCATTTTGGTTTCCCCGGCAAACTGTGGAATACGGCCTGACTATGGACATAAACCTCGTGCGCAAACTTGAAGGCACCACCCAACGAATTCAGTGGAAACAAACCCACTGGATTCCTCCGGCAGCCTTTCTCCTGGCTCTTTTAGCCTGGCAGCTGCTGGCCGTTTACAGCGGTCTGCCAGCCTTCATCCTGCCTTCACCCCTGGCAGTGGTCGAACGCTTTGCCCAGGCCCTTGGCGATGGCAGCCTGCTGCGCCACACAGGCGTCACCCTTGCAGAGATCTTGCTGGGATTGCTGACCGGAACATGCAGCGCCATCCTGATCGGCTACGCCATCGCAAAGTCACAAACCTTTGAACGCATTGCCTCCCCATTTCTGGTTGCCAGCCAGGCCGTGCCCATTGTGGCACTCGCCCCGCTGCTGGTCATCTGGTTTGGCCAGGGTTTCTTCTCGAAAGTGCTGATCTGTGCGCTGATTGTCTTTTTCCCGGTGCTGGTCAATACCGTAGTGGGATTGCGCGCCGTTCCGCGCTCCCTCAATGAACTGATGCGCTCCCTGCGCGCCTCGCGTTGGCAGACCCTGCGACATCTCGAAATCCCAGCAGCTCTCCCAGTTTTTCTGGGCGGCTTGCGAATTGGAGCAACCCTATCCGTCATCGGAGCAGTGGTCGGAGAATTTGTAGGCGCGGATAAGGGCCTGGGCTTTTTGATCAACGTCGGGCGCGGACAATACGACACTGCACTTGTATTTGTGGCAATGTTTAGTTTAGTGGCGTTGGCATTGGTTCTGTACGGGCTTGTGCTCTATCTCGAATACCGCCTGCTGGCATGGCAGGACAAAAACTAAGTAACGGAGAACTCGATGAACAGGAAAGTTTTATCAGTCATACTTCTGCTGGCATTCCTTACCGGCTGTGCCGCTCCAGCGCCATCCGCCACAACACAGCCATCGGCAGTACCGCTGCTACATATCAAGGTGCCAATGGGCTACATCCCCAATGTACAATACGCCCCTTTCTACATGGCAGTAGAAAAAGGCTACTTCAAAGATGCGGGCATCGAAGTTGAATTCGACTATTCGTTTGAGACAGATGGCGCCGCACTCGTCGGAGCCAACCAGCTTCAATTTGCCCTGGTCTCGGGAGAGCAGGTATTACTAGCCCGCTCAAAAGGCCTGCCGCTTGTCTATATCCTCGCCTGGTATCAGAAATACCCGGTTTCGATTGTCTCCATGGCAGATAAAAATATCAAAGGCCCATTGGATCTGCGCGGCAAAAAAATCGGGCTGCCGGGCCTGTTTGGTGCCAATTACATTGGGTTGCGCGCGCTGCTCTACACCGCCGGGATCAAAGAAAGTGATGTCACACTCGATTCAATTGGCTTCACTCAGGTAGAAGCTTTGGCTGCCGGACGGGAAGAAGCAGTGGTAGGCTATGCCGCCAACGAACCAGTCGTACTGACATCCAAAGGCTATGCTGTCAACGAAATTCGCGTGGCCGATTATGTGCAGCTGGCCTCCAACGGCATTATCACCAACGAGACCACCATCGCCCAAAACCCCAAATTGGTGCGCGCCTTTACATCAGCATTCATACAAGGCTTGCAAGACACCATTACTGACCCGGATGCCGCCTACGAAGTCAGCAAAAAATATGTTGAGAATCTCGATCAAGCAGACCCGTTGGTCCAAAAGCAGGTTCTCGGCACATCCATTGAACAATGGCGCGCACCAGTTCTCGGCAAATCAGAACCCGCTGCCTGGGAGAATATGCAAAAAGTACTACTGGATATGAAAATGTACACAGATCCCTTGGATTTAAGCAAAGCCTTTACGAATGACTTTTTACCTCAACCATGACCCGCCATCAAATTGAACCCGTACTCCACGTCCGCGAACTAAAAGCCGTCTTTCCCGATGGGAATGGCGGCTTGCATGCGCTCGGAACAGTCACTTTCTCTGTCTGCCCTCAGGAATTTTTATGCGTTTTGGGCCCATCCGGAAGCGGGAAAAGCACCCTGCTCAGGATTCTGGCAGGGCTGCTGCCGCCTACATCCGGCCAGGTAATTTTTAACGGACGTGAAAAGCCGCGGATTGGGTTTGTTTTTCAACAGGCCAATCTTATGCCCTGGCGAACCGTTCGCGAAAATATCACCCTGCCGCTTGATCTGGAAAACGTCAGCGCCGAAAC
>JBBRWF010000441.1:0-4312 GCA_038249405.1 Anaerolineales bacterium | reverse complement strand
GTCAACACCGGGAAGCTGTACAACGAACGCACAATTTTATCCCATTGAGGCGGCGCAATCGGCGCCGTTTGCGCCGCCGCCACTGCCTGCATCGGTCGAATGATCTCCGGTTGGGCGCTGGTCGGCTCAAACTCCACCCAGCCCACCCCCGAAAAATAGACTTCCACCCACGCGTGCGCATCCGCCGCTGTCACCACATACTCCGCCGCCGCAGCCTGATACCTGCCCGTGGAAAAGCCCATCACCAACCGGGCAGGCAGCCCCACCGAACGCGCCATCACCACCATCGCCGTGGCATAATAATCACAATAACCCCTTTGCAGCGCAAACAAAAAATTATCCGCCACATCCGAATTGGCCGGTGGCAGCGGCACATCCAGGCTGTAAACATAATTCTTGCGCAGGTAAAGCTCCAGCGCCCTCGCTTCGTCATACGGCGTGCCTGCCGCCTGCGTCACCTGGCGCGCCCGCGCATACACCCGCTCTGGCACCGAGGCGGGCAGCGCAGTATAACGCTGCCGGATAAAATCCGGGAAATCCCGCCCCGCCGCCCGTAGTTCCTCCACGCTCACATCCCGCACCAGGCCTTCCACCTGGTAATCCGGCGCGGAATTCAATGCCCCATACAAGTCCGCCCCGCGAAAAGCATCCACCGCCTGCGGATAGCTCTGCCCCGGCGGCGTGCGCCACACCCCATCCATGGGCAGGTTCGAGCGGTACAGTGCCCCGGTCCAGTACAGACTGCCTTCCTCACCGTGCCGCAGGCTGAAAACCTGCTTCAACACCCGGTACCCCGCCGGAATATCATACAACGCCTGCTCCGCCTGGTAACTCAACCTCTCGGCCCTCGAGGAAAACCAGCCTGAACCGCTGTACATGTCAAAAGTGTAACTGCGCCAGTAGTGACGCGGAACGCTCTGCCCCAGCCGCGCCACCGGTCTCTGCGGCAATTCCCCGGTCCGTACGCTAAAAACCACATCCTGCGAGAGTTCCGGTCCGCTCCCCAAAAGATGATGAGTGGGCAAACCCGGCGGGCGCACATAATCTAGCCCTGAATTTGTCGGGACAGCCGTCTGGCGCGCCGCTTCCAACCCCAACGAAGTAGCCAGCTTGTTCTCAGCCTGCTGCCGCCGGTAGGCTTCCAGCAGGTCATGCACAGAAATTGACGAAATCGCCCAGCCCAGCGAAACCAGCACCGTGATCACAGCCAGCGCCGACCACAGCGTGTTGCCGCTGATCATCTCCGAATAATCCACCTTGCCGTTATTCCAATGCCGCAAATTGGCATCCAGCCCTATTAAACTCAACAGCCCCAGCGTGCAGGCCAGCACCAGCCACAACGGAGTGATATCTGCATCCGCATATTTGGTCACAGCCGCCAGCACTGCCAGCGCTGGAACCAGCCCCACCAGCACCTTGCTCCGGCCTGTTGCCCAACCGCCCCACAGCGCCAGCCCCCACAGCAGCACGCTCCACATCAAGATCCGCATCACCGGGTCATTCACACTCACGCCCTTGCCAGTAACAGACACAGCCAGCCAGGCAGATGTACGCATCCACACTGCCCCCGATTGCGTCAGGATGCTCTGAATGGCCTGCTCCAGCGCGGCACTGCTGCCCTGCTGCCCCCCACCGTGAAAAATCATCATATTTTGGAACAGCATCCCCGGCAGCGCCATCGCCATCCGCAGCACAGGTTCCCCCAGTTGCGCCGTTCTTCCCCACAACAGCCCTATTCCCAGCAGCCCCGCCCCGCTCAAAAACCGCCAGGAGCTAAACCGGCTTTGCCCCAGCCACCAGCCCAGCAACACCGCGGGCACTGCCGCCGGTAAAAAAGCGCTCAGTTCCGCCCCGCGCACCAACCCGCCCAGCCCCACCACAAACGCGTTGAAAGCCAGCAGCAGCAAAAATAACTGTGCCATGCTGTTCCAGGGATGTCGCCGCACTATCCAGCTCGTCATGTCAGCCTGCGCCATTCCGCTTCCACCGGCTTGCGAATCGGGATCGCTTTGCCAGTAGCCGAGGTCAGCCAGGCCCAGCGCCCAGCCTGTCCAGGGTGCGCCTCAGGCTGATCCAGCAGCTCGCGCGTGATGATGTGACAACTGATCCCCATTTGCTGCAATTGCCCCGCCAGCGGCCCTGCGCCCGCTTCTGCCCCAAACGAGGCCGGGTCAACCAGCAGCACGGTTGGCACGATCCCGCGCCAGTGCAGCAGCGCCAGCTTCTCCACCCAATCCATCGAAATATTACTGGTGATCACAACCAGGCTGGATTGCCTGCCAAATGACCTTTCATTACGCTCCAGGTAATCCTGCAGCCCAAGCTGTCCCGGACGCGCCAGTGCCAGCCCGCGCAAAATCTCCCAGCGCTGACTCTCCCCCTCGCGCGGCGGCAGCCAGCATACCTGCTCACCGTTCACCGCCAAACCCACCGCCTTGCGGCTGTGCAATCCCCGGTCTGCCAGCGAAGCCGCCAGGATCACCGCATGTTCTTCAGTGGAATTCGAACCCGCACCCACCTGCGCCTCGCCATCCAGGTCCAGCAAAATCCACCAGTCAGCCGCGGGCGTGCCATCCAGCAAACGCACAAAAGGTTTGCCCTGCCGCGCGCTTGTCGGCCAATGGATCATGCGCAGCGCTTCCCCGCTCTGATATTCGCGCACCCCCGCCGCGCCCACCGTCTGCTCCGGGGAATGACTGCGCGGCCGGCCCTCGCCCATAAAACCGCCCGGCGTCACCGCAATCGGCGGCAGCGGCACCACCGGCGGCAGCACCAGCAGCGTCTGGCTGTGCGGATCATCGATGCTGACTGTGTAAATCCCCAGCGGATCCCCGCTCTGCAGCCTGGTTGCACCCAAAATATACAACCCGCGCCGCGTACACCGCCCGCGCGTCGTAAACTCACTCGTGCTGTTATTTCCAACCACTGTCGCCATCGAAGCCTGGTAATCCGGCAGCGTGGAAAAATCATCAATCTCCACCCACGTCGCCGGGAACCCCGAATCATTTCTCACCGTGAAACGCTCTTCCAATTCATCGCCCACCTGCGCCCAACCGTAACGCACCTCGCGTGTAAAATGCAGCCCGCGCGCCAGCCCCCGCGCCCACAACCAGCCCACCAGCCACAGCCCCCCCAACACAAACAACAGCAACCTCCACGTCCGCGCTGGCTCGCTGATCTGCAAAAACAACACCAGCACCACCACCACAGGCAGCAAACGGGAATTCAAACGCAATCGCGCAGGCATATCCTGATTATATGCCACCTCCCTGATCTCGTGATATTACTGGCTTATCCAGGCACTGCCCGCTCTTCGCGCGGCGTTGAAACGACTTCACAAGTGTATTAAAGCCCCATTCATTATTAACCCCGCAGCGTAGCGGAGTGGGATTATTATCCCCGCAACGTAGCGGAGTGGGGTGGGGCGTTGTTAATAGCTCAGGGCTCGCGATCTTTGCGCCCCCTTTGGGTCAGCCCCGAGCGGGCTAACGGGCAAAGTAACATGTCGTGTGAAAATACATTCTTTAAGGTAAATCACCCCATAGTCCTCTTGTATCGGCAATTCAAGTATGCTAAAATCTTTAAACAGCCCCATAGATAGGGGCATACTACACGAACACAGCCATATATGGCGGTTACATTTGTTCTAATTATCACGGAGTATCAACATGCGTTGCCCGTACTGCCAGCACGAGGAATCCAAAGTAGTAGACACCACTCACGACAGCCACGGCGGCATCCGCCGCCGCCGCGAGTGCCTGAGCTGCGCCCAGCGCTTCAGCTCCTACGAACGTCCCATCCTCTCCACCCCCCTCCTCATCAAACAGGATGGCACCCGCGAAGAGTTCGACCGCGAAAAACTCGCGCGCGGCATCCGCATCTCTTGCGCCAAACGGCCCGTATCAGCCGCCGAAATAGAACGCCTGCTCGGGCAGGTAGAATCAGAACTGCAAAAAATGGGTAAGGCCGAAGTCTCATCACGCGTAGTTGGGGATATGGTGATCAGCGAATTAAAGGGACTCGACCAGATTGCCTACATCCGCTATGCAATCGTTTACCTGCGCCTCGATGATCTTCACGCCCTGCGCGGCGAAATCGACCGCCTGCTCGAATCTTAATTTTTTTTCCCCCGCAATCATCCCTTTATCCATTAACTGTCTGAGGAGAATATTTATGCTTGCAAGCGAATCGATTTCCAAACCCGCTGTCCTTCCCACCCCCGCCATGCCTCTCGACCTTCCCGTAGTCGATCTCACCGATAACGCCCGCCAGGTACTCGTCCGCCGCTATGTGCGCCGCGGCGACAACGGCC
>JBBRWF010000440.1:0-4315 GCA_038249405.1 Anaerolineales bacterium | reverse complement strand
TGTGCCATACCTGAGCGTGCCAATTGGTAAAACAATGAAGCAAACTCTTCGGGTTTGAAACTTGCTCGCTGAAAATTTCGACCTGCTCGGAATGGACAATAGAGACAATCGCGTTCACAGGCTGAAGAAAGCAAGGTCTTCAACAAAAGTATCTGTTTACCCCCGGATAACTGAGCAGGGTGTACAAACAAGCCCTTTGCGTTCAGGGGTGATGCCTGTGGGCGCATCGCCAGTGTTGAGCAATGGTCATCCGCAGGCTCCAGATCCATTTGGTCAGACAACAGAGTAAGGCGGTCAATAGCTTCCATGAAAGTATTATAGAACTAATATTCTAATACTGCAAGCATGAATTGATCGAATTTAAGATAAGAAATTTGGTAGAATTGACTGGTTAGGTAGTAAGCAGAAAGGTATAATTCCTGTATTATGAAAATTATCTATCGTATTCATGCAATTGAGCGTATGTTTGAGCGGGGGATTGGTATTAAGGAGGTTCGATCCGCGCTGGAAACAGGCGATGCTATCGAAAATTACCCCGATGATGCTGAGTATCCTGCGCGCCTGGTATTAGCAAACAAGGGCAGGCGGCCTTTGCATGTAGTAGCAGCTGATATCCAATCCAGTGGTGATCTCATCGTTATTACAATTTATCGTCCCGATCCAAAGCGCTGGACAGATGATTTTAGAAGGAGGCGCGATGAAGTGCTTGATGTGTAAAAATTACGAACTAAGTTCTGGACAAACAGCTATTAAATTACAACATGGTGAATTGAGTCTGGTTATCAATAATGTCCCTGCACTCGTCTGTCCAAATTGTGACGAGGCCTACGCCGATGAAGGGACGGCAGCGCGTTTACTTGAGATTGCTCTCGATGCTGAAGATGCTGGCTTGCAGTTTGAAATTCAACAATTTATTGTAAAATAAATTGTTGGCATCTTTGTATTGGTTGGTCGATTCATTCGCGCCATTTGGTGCAGCTTGTCAGGCAAAAAAGAATGGTCCGAAGCAACCATGAAGGAATGTGAATGCGGTGGGAGATGGGAACACATCGTAGATAGGGTAAAGTTGAGATGCCAGCAAGAAACCTTAAAACAGTTTTTTATTCATTTCTGGTTGCCAAGCTGGCAATCCTTGAACACCGTCACAGTGTAAGACTGAGCCACGAGCGGGGGAGAAGCGAAATTAGGCGCATTTTGTGTATAAGATTTCATGCTTCGCTTAAGTATAATTAAGTAAAACATAGATTATAATTGCCTTACAGTATGATTAGCTGAGTTGTGGTTGAATAACCAAAAAATTTAGCTAATTGGTGTTCTTACTAAATTCAGCGAGTTTTGGGTTTCGAAAAAGAAAAATGAAAGTGGACAATTACCTTTCTCATTGATCCCAGACTTTTAGGTCGGATTGTTTACTTCTCAGAACTTCAAACCTATGTTTATTACATAATTCATTCGTCGGCTATCTACTATACGCAACTTATTATATATAATTTTTTGGGAGAATACCTTATGAGCGACTCGATCAGCATAAACCAGGCAATTCAAAACTTTATAGCATCGGTGAATATGTCGCGCAGCAAAAACACAGCCGATACATATAAATACGCGCTGGATGCCTTTATTATTCTCCTTGAGGATAATAAAATTGATACAAAAATTTCACCAGTGGTTGATCTAAGTGAAGATGCCGTTGGCTGGTTTGCGGTAAAGCTGAAGAGTCTTTCACCTGCTACAGAAAGATTATATTTACAGGCAGCAGTTAATTTTTACGAATTTCTGGCGGCAGAACGTTTGCAGTTAACCCCCAACCTACCAAGATTGAGGCTGCTTGTGCGACAGCGTTCTCGCCGGACAGGACAGCGTTTACCACAATTTCCAAGAGAGGATATTGAAAGGATACTTGAGTATATTATCGCCCTCCCCCTCCCCACTGCCCTTGCAGAACAAACTAGCGCGGATCGTAATCTTGTCGAAGCAGAAAAACTGCGCATTTTACGAGATCGAGCCTTTCTTATTATGCTGGCAGATACGGGATTGAGGGTAAACGAAGCATGCAGTTTGAGACGTGGTGACATTGATTGGAATGAAGGCCGGGCCATCATTATCGGCAAAGGAGATAAGCAGGCTGTAGTGCGTTTTTCTTCCAGATCAATGTCAGCTCTAAAAGAATACCTGAGTCTGAGAAGCAAGCTTGACGGTACAGCGGGTCGTCCCTTACAGTCACTTCCGCTTTTTGCCCGGCATGACAAGGGCGCAGGGAAAAAAATTAAGGTTATAACTACCGCTACTGGAAGAAATATTGTGGAAACACGCGTGAAAGAAGCCCTGGGGGATGAATTAACCGGAAATATCACCCCACACTCATTTCGTCATTACTTTGTAACAACAGTTCTGCGGGCATCAGGAAATTTAAAACTGGCGCAAGAATTAGCCCGGCACGCAAACATCTCTGTTACTCAACGATATGCTCACATCTCTGATGATGAATTGGATGAGGGATATCATAAAATATTTGAAACTAAAGCATGATGAGACATGTAATCGTGATGCGTTTAGATTGCCCATTATTACTTTGGAAAAATAGGAAATACGCATGAAAGTAAATGCCAGGTATTCAATTCATGACAATAATCCTTTGTTATATAGCGTTCTCGCCAGCCTGAATCAAATCAGTGTATCGATTAATAGTATTGTGCCCGGGAATATGGGCAGTGGTGATAAAAGCTTACAACTTATCGTTGAAAGTGCCATTCGCGTAGTACCGGGTTCATCTGCTGTCATTTATACATATGATGAAAATCGTGAAGCTTTTGAAAATGAATCCAGGGTTTCCGCGGAACCTAAAGGGCGTACGCGCTTTAATGCTGATTCTCACCCAAGTGATCAGCCCCGAATAAATGGAATTGGTAAACGAGCCATCACCCGCCGACGTAGTGTGATCTCTTACGAGGAGCCAGACCTTGAGGTTCACCCAATTCATGCCGCCCTGGGTGTCAAAGCAGTTGGCTGCTTCCCATTGATTATTGCAGAACAACGAGTAGGCGTTTTATATATTTATCTATACGAAGAGCGGGAGTTTACGCTTCTGGAACGGCTTATGCTGGATAATTTTGTCAACCAGGCTGCGATGTCGATTTATCACACCAGGCGTTTGATTGAAATGCAACTTGACCTTCTGCGTAAGGAAGAAGAGCTAAAACGCCTTCATCAGGCTGGCATGCTGATCTCTTCCAGATTACGCCTGGAAGAAACCCTGGAATCTATCTTACAGTTGGCGCTTGAAATGACGAACGCCCAGTACGGAATTTTTCGTTTGCTGGATAAGAGTGGACAGTTGCTGATTACCAAAGCCTTTGCCGGAGCAGAGTTGAATCGACCGCTTATCGAAGAACTTCCACTCACAATAAATAGCGTAATGGGTCAGGTGGCTAAAAGCCGGCTGCCAATATTAATTCCAGATTTGCTAGCGAAGCCCTGGTCCGAGATTTATTACCCACTGGATGCTAGCACAGAAATGCGGTCCGAGCTTGCAATTCCTTTGATTAACGCCAGTGGACGATTGGAAGGTGTTTTAAACCTGGAAAGCCCACTGGTTGCTGCATTTACAGAAAATGATCGCTACATGCTGCAATCGCTGGCAACCTTTGCGGTCACTGCGATTCAAGAAGTTCGGCTTCTAGATGCTCTGCAAGAAGTTGCACAGCTATTACTTTCCCAACCCTGTCAACGGGTTCTCGAACATCTAAGCGGCGTTGCCAGAGATTTATTAAATGCATCTGCAAGTGCAATATGGCTATTAAATGATAAGAAAAATGAACTGATACTCAAGACTTCCTGTGGCAGTTTTCAGCAAATGGATGTTACTCCGGTTGATGGCAGCCGGGCTGGTCAGGCAGTTATTTTACATGAACCAATCGTTGCAAATGACCTGGGTGAATGGACGAGGGCTCTGATCGTCCCACTACTTATCGGCGATAGCAGCCAATCCATTGGCGCTTTTGGCGTTTATAGTTCGGAAGTTGATCCGGGTCGTTTTGCTGAATCAGCATGGGACAAGAAAGTCATGACATTTCTTGCTAACTATGCCGTCCTGGCTGTGCAAAATGATGCCCGGCAACAAGATTTGCGCGCTGCTCAGGAACGACAGGCAGTAGCTGAAACTTTCGCAGCCGTTGGTGATGTTGCATCAAACCTATTGCACAACTTGAATAACAAAGTTGGCACCATTCCTGTGAGAGTTCAAAACATCGAAGACAAATGCAAAGCAGCTTTGGACGCAGACCCTTACCTAAAAAATAATTTGATTGAGATCGAG
>JBBRWF010000439.1:0-4320 GCA_038249405.1 Anaerolineales bacterium | reverse complement strand
GCTGCCAGGCGAAAAAGGCTGTCGCTGCTCCCGCAGGGCAGGTATCGAGCCAGCGGCGTGCCAGACAATAAAAAGCGATCAGTCCCAGTTGAAAGGTGATGAAATTTACCAGGTGCCAGGCCGAAGCCATATCTGCACCCGGGAACAGCATTGCTAAACGTTGAATAGGCCATGCCAGCAGCAGGTATGCAGGCCCATATAATTTATGGTCTTCGGGGCTTTTGCCAAAAACCTGGTAAAAATCAAAGCCAGGTGCAAATGCCTGTGGGGTATATGCGCCGCGGATCGAATCGGCATAATTGTAAAATAACGGCTCGTCCCAGCTCATTCCGTAGTGTTGATACGTCAAAAACCCGCCAGCCAGATTGATCGCAAGCAGCAGGAGTATTGGAGTGCGTGGGTGTTTCAAAAAACGAATCACAAACTATTTTTTCGTTTTTTTGAGCTGTTCAGGGTTAGCAGCAGGTTTTTTAGTTCGTCTTCTTCATTTTTTTGCCGGTCAAAGTATTCGGTTATAAAATCTGACCGGCGCAAGCGCAGGGCCATGGGTGCAACGGCTGCCAGGTCTGCGGCGTTAACAATATCGTGTCCATCAGCAGCGGCATAAGCGCGGGCAGCTTCGAACCAGGTGATTTCGGCGCGCAAAGAATCAATACCCATTTTTTGGATTAATTTGATAGCAGTATCAGCCAGTGTGTCTGGCAGGCTTACCTGCCGCAAGCGCTTGCGGGCTTCCCGAAGTTCTATACTTGCGCTGTCAATTTCCTCGGCATATAAGTTAATCAAGGCGCGTGGATTGGTAAGGTAAGCTTTTACCCGGCGGTAAGCTTCCAGCCGTTCCCCGGCATTTTCCAGCCCGCGTACCACCACGCGCAGCCCAAATCGGTCGAGAATTTGAGGGCGCAGCTTGCCTTCTTCCGGGTTCATCGAACCAATCAACACAAAGCGTGCCCGGTAAGTGGCGGAAACGGGTCCCCGGCGCACGGTATAGATTCCTTGTGCGGCCGCGTCCAGAATGGCATCCACGATTTCATTGCTCAATAAGTTAATTTCATCAATGTAAAGCAGGTTCTTATCGGCCTGAGCCAGAATGCCCCGTCGGATGCGCATGCGTTCATGTACTGCGGCACGCTCGTCTATGCCTCCCACCACATCTTCCAGACGGGCATTGAGCGGTAATTCCACCAGTCGTACTCGATCAGTTGTGGTGAGTGACTGCCCCTCCGCGTATTTTTTTGCACAGTCCGGGCAGACAGCATCAATTCCCCCAGCTTCAATATCTTCGGGCAGGCAACCGTAATAACAACTGGCGCGCTCGGTTTGAGGCAGCAAGTCAAGCAGTGAACGTACTGCGGTGGTTTTGCCTGTTCCTCGCGGGCCGATCAATAAAATTCCACCGATATTAGGATTTACCAGACCGAGCATCAACGCCAGTTTCATTTCATTTTGTCCAACCACTGCCAGAAATGGAAACGGAAGCGGTTCTGCAATACCAGCATCTCCCATCTGTTCCATGCTTTTTGCAAGATCTTTGCCAGAGACAAAATTAATCAAATCCTTGAGCGAACGGAAGCTGTGGGTTGGTTGTCCGTCTTCTGCTTCGTGGTTGCTTTGATTTGGTAGCGGGGTCTGGGCAGTATTCATGGGATCATTTCTTAAGTCGCATTATCTGGCGTTGTTTGGCAGCTTCAAGCCTGTTCTGTTCTTCCGGGGTTTCTGCCGTTATGGGCGCGATACTGACCGGTTTCCCATCATCGTCCAGGGCTACATACACCAGGTAGGCATTGTTCGTATGAGTTTTTCCACCCGTTATGGGGTTTTCGGCCTCTACGCGTACTTCTGCTTCCATGGATGTCCGCCCGGTATACGTTACTTCGGCAGTAAGTGTAACCAGGTTGCCGATTTTGATCGGCTGACGGAAGGTCATGCTGTCCACTGCTACGGTCACTACGCGGCGCTGACTGTGCCGCATACATGCTAACGCGCCGCACTCATCCACCAGCTTCATGATCCATCCACCGTGGACATTCCCAAGGTTATTGGCGTGTTCTGGCTGCATGAGCTGGGAAAGGCTGATACGGGATGCGCGCATTGTTTTTGGAGCAGGTAGGGACATAATAATTTAATCCAGATCAGAGCGCAGTTCGCCTGCGTCCAGAGTGTGTAGGAGCTCAGGTTCGTCTAGAAGCACATCCAGGTGCTGGTGACCCAAATCTGACATCAGCTTGGCCAACGGAACGGTTGGCGAAATGCGCAAGGTGGGAGGATGTATAGGCGGTTTAAGGCGCGGTTTGTATTCTCCGGACCGGCAGCGGATAATTCGTGGGTCACTGGTCAGAATTCCCACGTAATACCCAAGAACGGAGTAGACTTCTCGTTGTGAATTCACAAATCCAATCCAATCGCCAGTACGGTTGTGAAGGTATGGATAGCGCAAGAAAGCGAGCGCGTCTCCTTTGGAAGTATAGATAGGGATTACTTGATTTTCCATACTTTTCTGCCTGATCTTGAGACAATTGATGACATCAACCATCGATGTCGTTATAAGTCCAATAGCGGTTGACAAAGAAATTCCACATCATAACCACGCCTACAGCCATGGCTAGCGTGATGTTGTGACTGAGAATTTGGTGAATTCTGGATGTCAGTGATAGAGAAATCATAAAATGGTCAAGGGCTGGTTCGCCATAATGCAGGATCGGGATACGGATGAGCAGGCCTGCGGCATTGACCAGGGAAAATTGCCCCAGCTGGCCGATCAGCGCTTTGGAACGCGATTCGGGATAAGTCCAAAAACGGTTCCATGTGAAGTTGCTGATCACAGCGCAAATAAAAGAAATCGTGCCAGCGATGACAAACGGAGTCTGGGAAATACCAACCAGCAGGTTCATGATACCAAAATCGATAAGAGCTCCAATTGCGCCGACAATTGCGAACTTAAAAAAGCGGGTTCGTTCTGCAGGGTTTTTGAGAACTGCTGTCATGCAATACCTAATTTTTGTTTGAAATAAGGAATGGTTCGTGCGAGACCTTCTTGCAGGTTTACTTTGGGTTCCCAATTTAGAATAGTTTGAGCGCGCGTGATATCCGGGCGGCGGCGTTGGGGATCACGTGCTGAGCGCGCATCGACATAGGTGATGCCCGCTGTGTTGCCCGACAGTCGGTTGATCGTTTCTGCAAACTGTAAAATGGTCATTTCCACCGGGTTGCCGATGTTAACCGGCATGTGTTCATCCGAGTAAAGCAAGCGTACAATGCCGTCCACCAGATCATCAACGTAGCAGAATGAGCGTGTTTGCCCGCCATCACCATACACGGTTAGCGGTTGGCCGAGCAAGGCCTGTTTTAACAGGTTCGGGAGCGCTCGCCCATCTTCCAAGTCCATTCGTGGGCCGTAGGTGTTGAAGATGCGCACGATGCGTGTGTCTACGTTGTGCTGTCGAAAATATGCAAGACTCAAAGATTCTGCAAACCTTTTTGCCTCGTCGTAAACAGCGCGCGGTCCTGTAATGTCCACATTTCCCGCGTATGTTTCTTTTTGAGGATGTTCGGTAGGATCTCCATAGATTTCGCTGGTTGAAGCAAGTAAGAAACGCGCCTTGTTGGCTTTTGCCACACCCAGTGTATTATGAGTCCCTAGTGCGCCAGCCTTCATGGTCTGTATGGGCAGGTTGAAATAGGCATAGGGCGATGCCGGGTTGGGGCTGGCTGGAGAAGCAAAGTGCAGAACAGCATCCAGTTTGCCGGGCACGAAAATATAATTCGAGACATCGTGCTTGAAAAAGGTGAAATGTTCATTGCCCATCAGGTGGGCAATATTTTCCTGCGAACCGGTGACAAAGTTATCTATGCCAACCACTTCGTGGCCTTCTTGGATAAGGCGGTCGCTTAAATGGGAACCAAGAAATCCGGCCGCGCCGGTAATCAGAACTCGCATGTTTTTCTCCGTAGCGAAATTTACACCAAAACCTTTAAGAAGTTGGAAATTAATCTGGTATTGTTATTTCCAGATGATTTTTTGGATCAATCCATCGGCTGTTACCTGGTAACTTAAGCCTGTAGATGCATCGATCAGCCACAGGTTGCCTTGATAGAGTACCGCCACAAAGTCACCCTTGCCGTCATAAAGCGGGTTTGGGGCCCAAACCGGAGTCTGTGGGAGCAGACCGCGCGAACCTGTATCCGGAAAAACTGCACGGCGATTGGAGCCATCCCGATCCATCAATACCAACCTGTAGCCTGAACTGGCCGATTGGCTCGGGGCCAGCGCCTGTAAATAGGCCAGCAAGTAAGATCGTTCTGTACCTTCCGGGCGTAATC
>JBBRWF010000438.1:0-4324 GCA_038249405.1 Anaerolineales bacterium | reverse complement strand
GATAATTTCTCCGACACTGGTGAACTTGATGGCATTTCCCAACAAATTGACAAGCACCTGGCGTAAACGGGCAGGATCGCCCTTTACTTCTGTGGGAAGGTCGGGGTGCACCAGGCAAACCAGTTCGAGGCCCTTATCCTCAGCGCGTTTGGCGATCATATAAGCCACGTCTTCTACGGTGGTACGGACGTCAAAGTCCAGCGTATCAAGTTCCAGCTTTTGGGCTTCGATCTTGGAGAAATCGAGGATATCGTTGATCAAAGCAAGCAGATTTTCTGCGCTTTGTAATGAAATATTGAGATAATCGCGCTGCTCGGCGGTAAGTTGAGTATCCAGGGCCAACTCAAGCATACCAATCACACCATTCATGGGGGTGCGAATTTCGTGGCTCATGTTCGCTAAAAAGTCACTCTTGGCCCGGTTGGATTCTTCGGCAGCGCGGCGGGCACGGGTAATTTCAGAAACATCGTGATAAATCACGAGGGTGCCGATTTTTTGACCATCCACTACGACAGGAACCCCAAATATCTCGACATCCACCGGAGTCCTGTCCTTACGGTTGCGTACTCCAATTTTGTGCACAAGGTTTACGCGGGCTTCCTGGGATAATAAAGCCGCTTCAGCCGCAGTTTCGGGTGAGGTAATGAAATCATCTACATTACGGCCAATAATTTCAGCTTGCTGGTATCCGAAAAGGTTTTCAAAAGCCGGGTTGCAAGAAGAAATATTCTCGGTTGTATCCAGGACAACAATAGCAGCCGGGGTATAACGAATAAGGGATTCGAAAAATTGCTTTTGCCTGTCAACAGCCTGTTCAGCCATTACGCGTTCGGTAATATCATGTAAAACCAGGACCGTGTGACTTGTATTGGAATCCAGCTTGACAGCTTTTGTGAATAGATCAAAATAACCATCCAAGGATTCGAGGCGGGTCTCGCCAGATTCGATGCTGCGCTCGCTCTGACCGGGATAAAGCACATCTCGAATTGGCTGGCCGTTCATTTTTTGGTAACTGGTATGGAAACGATCAATTGCAGCCTGGTTGCAGCGAACAATTGTGCCGCTTGAATTAACAATAAATATCAGATCCGAAACTGCATCGAAAATTGCTTCCCACTCTTTCTTGCCTCTTTCCAACACCGTTTCAACCTGGTTGAGTACAGCAACCTCCTGCTGCAAAAGGGAGTTGGCCCGGGCTAATTCTTCGGTGCGTATTTTTACACGCTGTTCCAAATCACTTGTAAGTTTTTTTAATCGATCTTCCCGTTCCCCTGCGAAGCCGAAAGCCAGCGCCAGGACAAATGGAGCCAGATCAATAACCCACATAAAAACATGGTCACGGTGCATGGAAATCAAGGTGCTCAGGGTGAAAGAACGATTAAAGAAAATGAATTCCAATACCCCGCTCAATATCGGAAAAAGAAGTCCGACTCCAAAGCCCATCAATGCATAACGTTTCTTATTATTTGAAAAGAACGTTCTGAAATTCATCTTTCACCTCAACAACCTATGGAGTGACAGCTTTATTATCTCTGGGTTCAACTTCACTTTTGTTTTTGCATTTGCCGGCGCCTGGCTCTGTCTAAAACACGCTGTAAACTGGGGCTGGGATTGGTTGGCTCGGTTTTCTTATGCTCATCCCCGCTCCAAAAATAGGCCAGATCCTCAAATAGGGCAGCCTCGGGTTTTCCAGCTTCCAAAACGACCGGTTTCCCCATGGTCAATGCCACCACCAGGGTATCTGGTACAAATGGAATTACCACCGAGATGGGCTTCTGCAGAGCTTTTTCAATTTCCTTGCGCGCCAGGCCAGCCGTACTGTAGTTCCAATTCAAGACCACCTGTACTTTTTGATCGTTGTAGCCAAGATCCTTAAAAACGCGCAGCGCATTGGAGGCACAATGCACAGAAGCGAGGTCCGGGCTCACCAGACATAAAATCGTATCCACAGAATCCAGCGCGGTTATGGTCGTAACCGAAAAGTCATGCGGCAGGTCAATCACCGTGAATTGATATTTCTGCCTGGCCAACTCAAGAACACGTTCTACGTGTTTTTGAGAGATGAGTTCAGCGTTTTCCACCTGTTTTGGGGCAGCCAGCACGGCCAAACCACTGCCGTGGCGCAGGACTACCAGGTCGAGGGTTTCAAGGTCAATTTCTTCAGCACCAATCCGGCCCAGATCGGCCCAGGTACGTCTGAGCGGAACATCGAGCATGAGAGCCGCCTGCCCATTGACAAACGCCATATCCGTTAACAGAGTGCTCTGTCCCCAAAGCTGCTGCATACCTGCGGCCAGATTAACCGCCAGAGTAGAAACGCCCAGCCCCCCGCGTAATGAAAATACCGCCAAACTCTGGTTAATCGGCTTATCAACTTGAGCTACTGGCAACACATTGCGCGAAACACGGCGTAACTGCATTTTTACGCGTGCCTGTAATTCCTGCATCTGAAACGGCTTGGGCATAAAGTCATCCGCGCCTGCTTCAAACGCCCGCAGCCGGTTTTCCAAGTCGCCTAAACCAGTTAACATGATGATGGGGATCTGGGAAGTTTTGGGGGAATTACGCAGAACCTTGCAAATATCATAGCCTTCCATGTCAGGAAGCATGACATCCAGCAATGCCATATCCAACGTCACCCGGCTAATAATATCCAGGGCTGTTCTGCCATCGGCTGCAAGTAAAAGTTCGTAGCCTTCCCCCTTCAATGCTTCCGATATCAGCCTGAGCATGGTTTCATTATCATCCACAACCAGGATCAATTGTGCCATAGGTTACCTCAGTTATACAAAAGTTTACAACAACACCAGTTCTGCTCTACGCCAGGGAGGAAATCATCCCATAGCCACACGATTAGGCCCGGAATTTTCACTTTCAACCATCAATTGACCTCACGATGTATCAGTTTTTCAATTGTATCCTCTTTTAATACAAGTGTCGCACCGATTGAAATTGTCACGCGCAGTGGTTCACTTTCGCGATCCTGGCGTGATTTTGCATCACCAGGGACTGTAACTTATTGGCAACATTTTCTAAATCAGCGAAATCCACATGATTGAGTAAAACAGCACACAGCTTGGCGATCCAAAACAATATTGGATTATGACAGTTTTCCTTCCAAATAATATTACAATATGTTGGCAGAATCTTGGAGAAAAAAGCTGGCTGGGTTTTGTGCATGCCATCCTGATCCTTGACCCCGGCGAAAAGTTCCAGCGTCTGTTTGCCGCAGGTCAGGCGGCGGACGGTAAAGATAAAGCTTTCCAAGCGTATACGCCCCTTGAAATGACAGACCCCTTTTGGGCAGGTTTTGCAACCTTATCTGATTTGGGCGGCTGCGGCTTTTGAAAAGAGCCTTAAACAGCCCAAAGTAGGATAAACGGTTGAGGCTGAATCTATAGTTGGGCGCACCACTAGCTTTCAGTAATCCGAATCAATCAAGGATAAAAATGAGCATATCGGCAGTTGATAAAGTCAAAGAATTTTACAAGCTGATGAACACCAATGATTTCCGTTCAGCAAGTCAGATGTTAAGTGATGAGTACACCCTCGATTGGCCTCAATCAAAGGAACGAATTTGCGGCAGGAACAACTTCGCGAAAGTGAATGAAGAATACCCTGCTTATGCGCGCTGGTCATTTACAATTAACAGAATAGTTGGAGACGCAACGGATGTTGTGAGTGATGTTACTATTACCGATGGAACCCAAGTAGCCAGAGCAATTACCTTTACAACCGTTCGAGAAGGCAAGATTATCAAACAAGTTGAGCTCTGGCCTGAAAACTATGAAGCCCCCGAGAACCGCAAACATATTGTTGTCATGATGGAATAACATCTTAAATCTGTTGCAACAACAATCTGTTTTTATATAACCAGTCGGGTCTTATTGGTAGTTGTCAATTGCTGCGTTGTGTGTAAAATCTAGTCAAGTCGGTGGTCATTCTGTTTTTCAGACTGCAAGTCTTGAGTTCCGTGAGTGCGCCTAACAAAGCGCGCACCCGACAAGCAAGAGTCTGCGGCACGCTTCGCGTCAATCATCTTTCTGGCTTCGTTTTTTTTTTTTTGGTCTCGCACAGAAGCTCAGCCCGCCCACTTGCGGGTTACACAAACCGTTAGGCGTTTAGCGAAAGCCATCAGAAAGTCAGATCTATAGTTACATTCTAGGCTTTCACTAGACTGAATGTGAACACGCTATAGAAAATTTGGGCACGGTTCAGAAAAGCTAAAAAAGTGGTCACAGCAGCTTTACAAATTATGCCATGGACTGTTGCCGGGTACATAACGAAATAGCCCCGGTAGAACGGGTAGGATAATATCTCAGTG
>JBBRWF010000437.1:0-4331 GCA_038249405.1 Anaerolineales bacterium | reverse complement strand
GATCAACGATGCAAAACTGGATGCTGCCACACAGGTAGCAGCGATTGAAAACTTTATTGCTGCCAAGGTTCAATATATCCTGGTTGCACCGGTTGACCCCGCTTCACTTGAACCGCTGGTCAAGAAGGCTCACGATGCCGGTATCAAATGGATTTCGATTGCCCAGGATGTGAAGGGTTACGATGTGTTCCTGTCTGTGCCCGAACTTGCTTATGGTCTGGCGATCGGTCGTAATGCTGGCGGATGGATGAAGGCCCACTACACCGGCCCCGTCGAAGTCGCCATCATTGACTACCCCGAACTGCCCCAAATCATTGACCGCGCCAAGGGTATCGAGCAGGGCATCATGGAACTCTACCCCGAAGCTGTTATTGTAGCTCACCAGTCCGCGCCCGATCCTGAGAAGGGCCAGAAGGCGGCTGAGACTATCATGCAAGCGCACCCGAACGTAAAAGTAATTGCCTGCATCAACGATGGCGGCTGTCTGGGTGCTGCGGAAGCAGTCAAGGCAATGGGTAAGGCTACTGACGATTTCGCCATCTTTGGCGCGGATGCCACAGCCGAAGCGCTTGCCAAGATTGCAGAAGGGGGCATTTATCGTGGTACCGTGGATATTGGACCCAAGAACATGGGTGTCATGGCGGTCAACACTGTTCTCAAACTCGCCAGTGGCGAGACGCTGGCAAGCAACAATATTGCCGTCGAAATGAAACCCATTCTTCAGACCCCCAAGTAATTCCAGATTAGATGCAATAAAGGCTGAGAGCCATTGTAAATGGTGGCTCTCAGCCTGGACCGGCAAATCTTGCTTGTCATATGGAGCTATGTATGATGGATGGCTTAAAAGATCTGGAACTAAGAAATATTACCAAGGATTACCCGGGCGTGCGTGCGCTGGAGAATATTTCCTTCAGCGTTCATCCGGGCGAAGTGCATGCGTTAATTGGTGAAAATGGAGCGGGAAAATCCACCTTAATCAAGACCCTGACCGGGGCAATACAACCCACTAGCGGTACTATTCTAATAAATGGGCACGAATATGAACATTTGGACCCCATCCATTCGCTTCATATGGGCATTTGCGCTGTGTACCAGGAGTTTAACCTGGTTCCCTATCTCTCCGTGGCTGAAAACATTTTCTATGGACGTGAAATCCAACACGGCTTACTATATGATTTCAACGCCCAATGCGAAGAGACCCGCAAATTGCTTGAGCAACTGGACATTCGTATTGACCCGCGCGCAAGTGTCAAGGATTTGAGCGTTGCTTATCAACAGGTGATCGAAATTGCCAAGGCCGTATCCCGCGAAGTAAAAATACTTGTGCTGGATGAACCTACCGCTCCTTTAACCCGCCACGAAATCGATGCTCTGTTTAGAATTGTGCGCAGCTTGCGGGCAGCAGGTGTGGCAATCATTTATATTTCTCACCGCCTGGAAGAAGTTTTTCAGATTGCTGACCGGGTGACAGTGCTGCGCGATGGAAAATTCATTGCCACACTCGATACCCAAAAGACTAACCGGCAGGAGTTGATCAGCCTGATGGTTGGCCGAGAGCTTTCAAACACATATCCCCAAAAACACAATAACAACCTTGGTCCTGTAGTGCTGGATGCGAAAGATATCTCCACCACTTACGTTCATCACTTGAATTTTTCCGTTAGAAAGGGTGAGATCCTGGGTTTTGCCGGACTGGTGGGGGCCGGGCGCACCGAAATGGCGCGAGCGATCTTCGGAGCCGACCCGCTTACTTCAGGCAATATCACCCTGAAGGGCAAAGAGGCCAGGATCAAATCACCAGAGGATGCGATCAGGAATGGGATTGGATTGATCCCTGAGGACCGCAAACAGCATGGTTTATTATTACAGCTGACTGTCAGTAAAAATATTTCAATGAGTAACCTGAAGGATCTTTCAGCATACGGCTATATTATCCAACGTAAGGAAACCGATAAGGTCAACACACTCGTAAAGGATTTGCAAATCAAGACCCCTTCTCTTGAGCAGGAGGTAAAAAACTTGAGCGGTGGAAACCAGCAAAAAGTGGTGCTTGCAAAGTGGTTGGCCACTCAATGTGATGTGTTGATTTTTGATGAGCCCACCCGCGGCATTGATGTGGGCGCCAAGGCTGAAATCTATAAACTGATTGTCAACCTTGCTGACAGCGGTAAGTCCATCATCATGATCACTTCTGAAATGCCTGAACTATTGGGCATGTCTGACAGAATTGTGGTGATGCACGAAGGAAGCATCGTAGGTGAGTTAAGTCGCCAGGAAGCCACCCAGGAGAAGATCCTCGACATGGCTTCTCACATCGCTCACCAATGAAAAAGGAGAATCACTCATGAATCTGCGCACCATTCTGACTCGTTTTGGCATCTACCTGGTTCTGGTTGCACTATTGGTGTTTTTTAGCTTTGGCTCACCGGCATTTATGACGCCTGAAAATCAGTTTAACATCCTGCGCCAGGTATCCATTGTGGGAATCGCTGCGGTGGGAATGACTTTTGTGATGATCACCGGGGGTATCGATCTTTCCGTTGGTTCGATCATTGGTCTGGTGGGTGTGCTGTGCGGTATGATGATGGTGAAAGGTGGTTTGAACCCGTGGGTGGCCTCGATCCTGGCGATTGCCGTCGGCACGGCCATGGGTTTCATTAATGCCTTTATCATCAATCGGTTCAATGTTCCCCCATTGATTGCCACACTGGGTATGATGACCACCTGGCGCGGCGTGGCCTTTTTGATTACGGATGGGTTGCCGGTTTACGGCTTTCCTGAGTCTTTCACCGCACTCGGTCAGGGTTACCTGTGGATCATTCCAATCCCAGTGGTTGTCATGGCGTTGTGCTTTGCAGCCGGGTGGTTTGTACTTAACAAGTTTACAATCGGGCGCTATGTCTACGGGATCGGCGGTAATGAAGAAGCCTCGCGCCTGTCTGGCATTAATGTCAAAAAGGTTAAGTACCTGGTCTATACCCTGGCTGGCTTTCTGTTTGGTGTTGCCGGCGTAATGCTGCTATCGCGCACAAATTCAGGCCCCCCAAAAGCAGCAACCGGCGCCGAAATGGACATCATCACGGCGGTGGTGCTTGGGGGAGTTTCTATCAAAGGTGGGGAAGGAAAAATAACTGGCGTTATCGCTGGCATGTTGATCATGGGTGTGCTCACGAACGGCATGATCATCACCAACGTTGGCGATTATCTGCAGCGCGTGGTGGCAGGCATGGTTCTGATCATTGCGGTTGCATTCGATATCTATAACCAAAAACGCCGCGAAATTCGGGCAGCCAAGCAAGGCTCGATTAATGCTGAATCACCTGTTGTTTCGCCCAATTAATAGCGACCTTCCAAACTTTTCGATACAAAATAACATCTTTCTGTCTTTTAGACCGGAAGATCTCTGAAAGTTGCTAAAAATTACTGCATGAGAAGGATAAGACATGACGCTAAATGCCCCTCTTTGGAACCTGGAGCTCGAATCAAAGCCGGATTTTGAGACATCCATGCAGCGTATCTACGCCTGGTACGAACATGCTATCATCGATCGCCCGCCTGTCCGTTTTACTCACCACAACGCTGAATACGAATTGCAGGGTCATACCTGGAAACCTGAATGGAAAGAGCTTAAAGACCGTTGGTTTGATGTGGCTTACCAGGTCGAATGGTTTTTGAAAAGCATAAAAAACCGACGATTTCATGGCGAAACTTTTCCGGTTTTCTGGCCCAACCTGGGACCGAACTTCTTCGCCAGTTGCTTTGGTGTTCCGCTGGTTTTTGGTGAAGTCACTTCCTGGGCTGAGCACGATCTGGAGACCTACAGCACCCCGCGTCGTTTCAACTGGCAGCATGAGTACATGCTCAAAATGGTAGAACTTACCCAGGCGGCGCTGCAGGTCTGTAACGGTAAATTTATTGTTGGTTATACCGATCTGCACCCCGGGATAGACTGGTTGATGGCCCAGCGCGGCTCGGAACAATTATGCCTGGACCTGTACGAGCAGCCTGAACCCATCCAGTCATATCTGGATTCCTGCCACCAGGATTTTATCGCCCTGTACGATTATTTCGATCAAATGTTGAAGGCGCACAACCAGCCTTCGGTCACCTGGATGAACATTCCATCGTTTGGCAAAATGCACATCCCAAGCTGCGATTTCGCCACTATGATTTCAAAGCGCCATTTTGAGGCATTTGTCTACCCCACCCTGGAGCAGGAAACCAGGCATATGACCCACAACGTTTTCCATGTAGATGGGAAAGGCGTGGCGCGCCATTTAGATCGCATCCTGGAACTCCCCAATGTCCAGGCCATACAGTGGGCGCAGGGG
>JBBRWF010000436.1:0-4338 GCA_038249405.1 Anaerolineales bacterium | reverse complement strand
TGACCGGGGTGATCGGCAGCGACAACACGCATCTCAATTATCCGTGGGGGGTGGCAGTGGATGCCAGCGGGAATGTCTATGTTGGCGACAGCGACAACTTCCGCGTTCAAAAATGCACGGTAGTCGGCTCCGGCGCCACCTGCGTGACCTTTGCGGGTGAAACGGGTGTGCAGGGTTCCGATTTTGGGCACTTCCAACACCCCGAACAACTGGCGGTGGATGAAGCCGGGCGAGTTTACGTGGTGGATGCCTGGAACAGCAAGGTGCAGGTGTATTCCCCGGCAGGCGCGTACCTGGCAACGATCGGCGGCAACTGGGGCACCAATACCAGCGAAATGACCTCGCCCCGGGGTATCGCGGTCGATACGAGCGGGAATGTGTATGTTACTGATGGGGACACACACCGCGTACAGAAGTTCGCGCGCTATACGCCCGGCTGGCAGCAGAGCAATATCAACGGGTTTGGCGAGCAGAACAACGATGCTGTTCTATCCACAACCACGTTTGGCGGCAAACTATATGCAGGAACTGAAAACGGCGCAACTGGCGGGCAGATCTGGCGCAGCAGCGATGGCAGCAACTGGAGCTCGGTGATGACGAACGGCTTTGGGGATGCCAGCAACATGGGCATCGACCACATGCTGGAGTTCAACGGCAACCTGTACGCTGGAACGGAGAATTACTTCGGTGCAGGCCAGACCAACGGCGGGCAGCTGTGGCGTTCGGCCGATGGCAGCAACTGGAACAATGTGACCCCGGCCGGTTTCGATGGCAGTACCAATTCCGAATTCTTGCGCCTGGCGGTGTACGGCAATAAGTTATATGCCAGCACCTGGGTTTTTGGCACAGCGCACGGCCCGGAAATCTGGCGCAGCGCAACCGGCAACAGCGCGGATTGGACCAAGATCGAAGCCAATGGTTTTGGCGACAGCAATAATGCCGGCGTGATGAGTTTTGAAGCTTATGGTGGATTCTTGTACGCAGGGACGGCCAATTGGACCACCGGCGGCGAGGTGTGGCGCAGCGCAAACGGCGATGCGGGTACCTGGAGCCAGGTTAATATAGACGGGTTTGGCGATATTGGAAGCAATTCAATCTCTGCGCTGCAGAGTTTCGGCGGGTATTTGTACGCAGCCACCCATCACGCGGTTGGAGAGGGCGTGCAGGTCTGGCGCTGCCTGCTTTGCAATGGCACAGACTGGACCAAAGTTGTCAACAACGGCTTCGGCAATATAGTGGCACGCACCTTGCCAGCCCTGGAAGTCTTCAACGGACGGCTTAACCTGGTCATCGGTAACCGGGCGACAGGAATGGAAATCTGGCGCACCAGCAACGGCACAACCTGGACACAAACGGGTTTTGGCGGGTTTGGCACTGTTAATAACCGGGTGACCTATTATGATAATGCCGTGACCGCTTTTGGCACCAGCCTGTACATTGGGACAATCAACGGGGGCAATGGCGGGCAGGTGTGGCGCGATACGATGACGACCTTTAGCGATGTCAACAAAACCTACTGGTCGTGGTCGTGGATCGAGCGGCTGGTTGCGGCGGGAGTGACAGCGGGCTGCGCGATCACACCCGAGCTGCGCTACTGCCCTGAAACCGTGGTGACACGCGGACAGATGGCGGTCTTCCTGCTGCGCGGCGAACACGGCCCGAGCTACACACCCCCCGCGGCTAGCGGTACCAAGTTTGGGGATGTACCGGGAAATTATTGGTCAGCGAGCTGGATTGAGCAACTGGCGCTGGAAGGCATCACCAGCGGCTGCGGCGGCGGAAACTTCTGCCCGGATCAATATGTATCACGGGCGCAGATGGCGGTCTTCCTGCTGAGGGCCAAGAACAGCTCTTTGTACAACCCACCACCGGCCACTAATTTGTTTGGGGATGTGCCGAGCACGTACTGGGCGGCGAGCTGGATCGAGCAGCTGGCAGCGGATGGGATCACCAGCGGCTGCAGCGTTTCGCCCAAGTTGTACTGTCCTGAAACCCCGGTGACGCGGGCGCAGATGGCAGTCTTCCTGGTGAAGGCGTTTGTCCTGCCATAATATTTGGGTGGATGGCGGCCCGATCTGAAGCCGCGGGTTTCTCAGCGTTGGCGAAAGCGGGCAGTCATAAAAGCTTCATAAACAAAGGAGACCGCGATGGATTGCGGTCTCCTTTTCGATTAATGTGGAGAATGGTTTGGGTGCGGACATGAGAATGTGCTGAGTTTTGTGTTGACATTCAAAAACTCGAACGATACAATCAAACGAACCAGTCAAGATATAAACCTTTTTTAGGAGAAACGCATATGCTAAAAGAATTTAAAGAATTTGCACTGCGCGGCAACGTGATTGACCTGGCGGTTGGTATCATCATCGGCGGCGCATTTGGCAAGATCATCACTTCACTGGTGAATGACATCATCATGCCCCCGATTGGTATGCTGCTTGGCAGAGTTAACTTTACCAATCTATTTATTGACTTATCGAGAAAGGGCTTTGCCACCCTGGCAGATGCCAAAACCGCAGGCGCGGCAACGCTGAACTACGGGTTGTTCATCAACACAATACTCGATTTCCTGATCGTGGCCTTTGTGATGTTTATCGTCATCCGCCAGATGAACCGTATGCAGAAACCCGTCCCCGTGGCAGCGCCGAGTACCAAAGCCTGCCCGCGCTGCCTGAGCGAAATCCCGATCAAGGCCACGCGCTGCCCGCACTGCACATCGGAGCTTTAAGAGCAGGCGCTATTGCAGACCAGCGTTAAAGATTTGCCAATATAAGTGGAGAGTAGTCTATAATAATGGACTACTCTCCACTTAATGATTCACCCACACCCTATGGATTTCCTAGACAAACTCAACCCTGCACAAAGAAGCGCTGTATCGGCGGGCGACGGCCCGGTACTCGTACTGGCTGGCCCCGGATCTGGCAAAACACGTGTTCTGACCCAGCGTATTGCTTATTTAATCGGCTACCAGGGCATCCGTCCCTACCAGATGCTGGCAGTGACCTTTACCAATAAGGCGGCGCGCGAAATGGAACAGCGCGTGCAGAACCTGCTAGGGGAAGAAATGACGCGCGGGCTGCTGCTGGGCACCTTTCACTCAACATGCGCGCGCATTTTGCGACGGGAAGCCGAGAGGCTGCCGGTCAACGCGGATTTTGTGATCTTTGATGCCGACGACCAGCAATCCGTGGTCAAAAATGCCATCAAAGAGTTGAACCTGAACGACAAGGTATATCGCCCGGTGGCGGTACACGCGGCCATTTCGCGCGCCAAAAATGAACTGATCGGGCCGAATGACTTTCCGATTGTCACTTACCGCGACGAAGCAGTCAAAAAGGTTTACAAACGATACCAGGAACTGCTGCAAGCCTCGAACGGGGTCGATTTTGACGACCTGCTGCTGATGACCACCAACCTGCTGGCTGACAACCCGGATGTGCGCGAAAAGTATGCCCAGCGCTTCCGGCATGTACTGGTGGATGAATTCCAAGATACCAACATTGCGCAGTACAATCTGATCAAGTATCTTTCCTCGGCGCACCACAATATTTTTTGTGTAGGCGATCCCGACCAATCGGTGTACCGCTGGCGCGGAGCAGATTATCGCAATGTTTTAAGGTTTGAAGAAGACCACCCCGGCTGCCAGACGATCCTGCTGGAGCAGAATTACCGCTCGAAGCAGACCATCCTGGACGCGGCAATGGCGGTGATTGATCGCAACCCGCGGCGCAAGCGTAAGAAGTTGTTTACCGAGCGCGGCACCGGCGAAAAGATCGTTTTCTACGAGGCGTTGGATGATTACGGTGAGGCCAGTTTTGTGGTGGATACCATCGCGCAACTGGTGGCCAGCCGCCAATTTGAGCCGGGCGACTGCGCAGTAATGTACCGTACCAACTCGATGTCGCGCCTGCTTGAAGAAGCATTTTTGCAGGCGCGCCTACCCTACCGGCTGGTGGGGGCACAGCGCTTTTATGGACGACGTGAAGTAAAGGACATGATCGCGTTCCTGCGCCTGGCGCAGAACAAAGACGATGACATCTCACTGGGGCGCATCATCAATGTGCCGGCGCGCGGGATTGGTGAAAAGGCGCTTTCATCGCTGCGCACGGTGGCGCAGGCGGCCAAATTGAGCGCCGGAGATGTGCTGCTGGATCTGGCGCGCGGCTCAGACTCAGCGTTTTTTGCACAGTTCAGCGGGCGCGCCGCTCTGCCGCTGGCCGATTTTGGCAGGCTGCTCTCGGCCTGGCGCTCGGTCGCTGCTACGGGAACCGTGGCAGAAATTTTGCTGCGCATCATTGAAGATACCGCCTACAAAGAATACATGGAAGACGGGACAGAAGA
>JBBRWF010000435.1:0-4343 GCA_038249405.1 Anaerolineales bacterium | reverse complement strand
GTTGTTTTTCAGATTCCCTAAGTCCGGCTCAAATCCGAACTGACTTTCATGGACTTTAAGTTAGAATTACACTATAAATTTTAGTGATCGGAGGGATCATGATGAAAAAATATATTCAGCTTTTTGTAGTGTTTGTTCTTGTGCTGACCGTGATCGGCGTAGCCAGGAACGATGGGGTCTGGGCGGGCGCACTTCCCGGCTCACAGCGCTCGGTTTCAGACTCGAAAAACGGCATCGTCAACCTGCTTCAATCAGGTCCGGTGACCATTACCGGATCTGGCAGTTACAACGTCGAAGGCGTTTGTACGCTTGATGTGGAATATAAGGCAACCAGCGGCCTTCAAGATAAGGCAGATGCGCGCATTCCAGTAAAAGAATCCAAAAAGGTGCCTTTTTCTGGTATCGGAACGGAAAAGTTGGCCTTTCCGGGCTGTCATATAGTCCATTACAAACTCGATAAGGTTGTTCGCGAGGCGAGTTCAGAAGATGGCAATTGGAAAGTTTGCTTTGGGGCAAACTCAAGTTTAAAGATCAAGATCTATTATTACCTGGATGAACCTACCGGCGGCTCGCCCATTTGGCTTCCGCTGCCAACTACAACTGAGAACGGAGTTTCCTGTGCGCCTGCCATGTTTACTGGCGTCTATATGCCAGCCGGTCAGCGCGTCAATCCGCCCGGTGCGGGTGGCGAAGGCAATATTTTGAATCCACCCGGTATTGGGGGAGGATCCGTCAAACCGCCTCCAGATGAAATTAGAGTGACCCAATCGGGAACATATGCCGTGGGTGGTATCTGCGCGATGATCATTGAGTATAAGATCAATAATCTTTCAGATCAGATTCATGTCCAGCAACCCACAGAAGCCAATGATCTTATTCCGTTTCCGGATAATGGCGGCTTGCTTTATCTCCCGGGCTGTCATGTAGTGCATTATAAAGATGCTCAAGTTAGGCAGGAAATGACCTCCGATGAAGGCAGTTGGGAGATTTGCTTTGCAGCTCGTCCGGATAAGAAGATGACAATCTACTTCTATCAGGATGATCTGACAACTATTACTCCACCGTGGATCCCGCTCGAAACAAGAACAGACAAGGGTCTGGCTTGTGCTCCCCTGGCAGAGGTTTCGGGAGTGTACGCGCCCGCAGGTAAGTAAAATTGAAATATTTGTAACTTTGAATAACAGGATCGAGGTGAAAGCCTTTATCCTGTTATTATTTTAAAGATGCGAAATTCCACTTTGTATACAAGATACATTGCCCCGGGGATTTTAATTATTTCCCTGCTGGTCGTTTATTTGATGACGATGGCGCCCGGATTGACCTGGGCGAATGATGGTTCGGATGGGGGCGACCTGATCACTGCTGCCGCGACAGGAGGAGTTGCCCACCCGACAGGTTACCCGGTTTATCTTTTAGCGGCGCGGGCCTTCCAATTACTGCCTGTTGGCTCTCTGGCATTTCGCACCAATCTGATGTCTGCGTTTGCAGCGGTCTCTGCGTCTGTGTTGATCTATGTTTTGGTGACCCATTTTCTATCAGCTTCCGATGAACATCTAAACTGGGTGATGGGTCTGGTGTCCGCGTACGCCTTCGGACTTTCGCCTTTGATATGGTCGCAGGCTGTCATCACTGAAGTGTATGCCCTGCACGCCTTGTTTGTGCTGCTCATCCTTTATTTCTCGTCAGATCATGCCAGTTTGAAATTCACGCAAAGAAATCAGGATCGTATCCTAGGGTTGACCTTTGGCCTGGCAATGGGGAATCACGTTACATCTATTTTGCTGCTCCCCATCCTGCTATTTTCAACGATCTTCCGCAAATCTGCTCCAGCGGATGATATTCCTTCAACATGGCAATTACAGTTTGATAAGCATTCGCTCCTGCGCCGCTTGACCTGGATGGGAGCCGGGTTATTGGTGTATCTCATATTGCCATTGCGCGCGCTCTCAAAGCCGCCTGTCAACTGGGGCAATCCGCTGACTCTGAATGGTTTTCAATGGCTGGTTTCGGGAGAGCTATATCAGGATCAACTTTTCGTTTTAAACCTGGCCTCGGTCTGGTCGCGTATCCGCTCGGTGTCGGGCCTGCTGATCGAACAATTTGGTATACCCGGTTTGGTGATCGGATTAATAGGTCTGATTGTCTTTTACAAATCTTCACATTTATATCGAAATACGATCTGGATCACTTTTGTGTTTTCGGTTTTTGCGATCGGTTATGCCACCTATGATTCTTATATGTATCTGATTCCAGCTTTCCTAGGCTTTGCGATATGGATCGGCCTGGGTCTAGCTGGCTTAATGGAACTAATTTTTGGGAGATTCCAGCGAGTTGGAGCCGGGCTTGGCCTTGTTTTTCTTGTGTACTTGTTCTTTTTAGCAGGAACGAATTGGCGTCAAGTGGATGCTTCCCAGGATGTACGCGCGGAAAATTTCGGAAGCGAAGTTCTGGCTCAAGCGCCTGTCAACGCAATCGTGTTCGCAAAAGGCGATAAGGCCATCTTTACGATGTGGTATTTTCACCATGCCCTGCAAAACCGTCCCGATCTTTCCATCGTGGTTACCGACCTGCTTGGTTTTGATTGGTATCAGGAAACATTGCATACTACTTACCCCGAATTGAAACTGCCCGGTCTTTTCCCTTTCGCAGAAGTGGTGGTGGCGGATAACCCCGAGCGCCCCGTTTGCTTTATAGAATACATTCAATCCGCAAAGATCGATTGTTCACCCGCCCAGGATTCTCAACTTCCCTGATTCATCTTTCCCTTCGTTCGATCCGACTCAAGGGACGGCGATAAAACTTTTTAATTCCAGGCCGTTATCTGTAAGCACCGAAAATGAAACTCCAAAGATGTTGACCGTGGCAAATTCAACCTGCATTTTAACCAGACCTATATTTGTGGCAAACCATTGATGAGGGTGTTGCAGAATAGAAGAAATAATCGGTTCATAAAAGCATGGGGAAATTTTTCGCGCAAAGATGCGCGGAATTCAAAGGTGCGAGGGCGAAATTCGACAGCCAACCCTTCGGGTTGTATCAAATCTCAGTCGGTAAACCATCAATAGGCGCGTTGCGATCTGGGGCGCACATACGAGTACAAGCGGCGCATCCAGAGTTTGATGTTGTAGGCCGCGGCGCACATTTTGGCTTGCCAATCGGCATTGTCAACGCCGCGTTTGCGGCAATGGCGGGCGCCGTTGTAATGTGTGAGTTCAAAAATAACGCGCTCAACCAGAGACCGTTGTTTCATCTCCTGCCGAAATTCATCCGACTGGTTGTATTGCTGAGCGGCAAGTACCTGCTCGCGATAATCGGAGATGAATACCTGGCGCATGGAACGCGGACCCTGGCGACTGTCGCGGCACTGTTCCCACAAAGGACAACGGGTGGAAAGGTCAGCCTGCTTCATATGGATAGGCGGCTCACCCGACCAACATTGAAAATCGAAGAAACGAAAATCGCATCCATCCCCTGATCCAGAACGATAAGCCACTTGACTGACCTTTCCATTGGGGCAGGTCAGTTGAGCGCCATCTTGTGCGAGGGAAAAATCGTATGGACCAAAACGTTCAGAACGCTTTTCATAAGGCGGCAGTTGTGAGACAAGTTGAGTTTGACCGTCAGAAACCCGTTCGACTTCTGCGCGCGTCTTGCCATGTCCGCCAGCCTGGTCATAAATCAACTTGGGCGGACAGACGCCCAGATTTGATTTTTGCTCGGCGATCAACTTCGCCACTCCCACTTGATCGGGTTCTGCGCCGGTGTAGGCTTTGGTCTCGCGGATCAAGCCTGAGCTGGTCATGGCAACTTGAACGTTGTACCCGAACGACGTATCTTCGGGGTCAGGACCATGCACGCGGTAGGTGGCTTCGGGGTCGGTGGCGGAGCCGATCCGAAATGTCCCCTGTTCTTTAGCTGGCAGGCGCTTGATCTCATCATCAGACACACAAAATTCATCTGCGAGAATTTTGTGCAAATGACCGAGAAGTTTTCGCAGTTCGGAAAACTCGTTGGTTGGGCGATACTCCAAAATGGTTGAGACCCGCGCATGAAAATCGTTCGCCGCGCAAGCAACCCGCAGCAAATATTTCGCTCGCTCTTCCTTGGAAAGCGCGAATTGCGGTATCTCCTTGTAAACGCCAAACAAGTCTGTCCAAACAAACCCGCTCATCGACTGTGTTAATGCGCCAGGCAATGATTGCGCAGCAGACTCCAAAATATGAATGCAGGTGTGTCGGAGCAAGGTATTGAGATGTTCGCGGGCAGCCTGCGCGTGCATGGCGTATGTATCGCCGATTTGCGCCTTGGAACGTTCATCGGGATAGTCTGCTTCGATCTGTTGC
>JBBRWF010000434.1:0-4345 GCA_038249405.1 Anaerolineales bacterium | reverse complement strand
GAGATGTGCATTGGGGGACGCCTTGGCTTAGATGTAAGAATAGAAAGTACTGATTTTGTACGGTCCCTTTTTGCGGAAACAACCGGGTGCTTTTTGGTTGAGATTAAACCAGAGTTTGCCAATGAATTTACGGCTGTGTTTGCCAACCTTCCCGTGTGTGAGGTTGCAAAAGTGACGGCAACTCAGGAAATGAGGGTGACTGCTAACCAAAAAATACTTTTCAAAGTGCATATTGATCGTCTGGTTTCGGCATGGGGAGCGAATTTATGAAGCCAAGGGCACTTGTTTTGCAAGCACGTGGAACAAATCGTGATTTCGATGTGTTTGATGCCTTACTTCTTGCAGGAGCTACGCCGGAGTGTGTGCCACTTAATTCTTTGCAAAAAGATAAAAAGCGATTTGTGGATTATGAAATGTTGGTAATTGCGGGTGGGTTTTCTTATGCGGATGCATTAGGTGCAGGAAAATTATTGGCGTTGGACTTAACAACCTATTTCGGTGATGAGATTAACGCTTTTGTAGAGGCAAAAAAACCAGTTATTGGTATTTGTAATGGGTTTCAGGCGTTGATTAAGTCAGGAATATTGCCAGGGATAGTTTCCCAAACTGATTCCACCTCGAAAACTGCACAGTCTTTAACTTTGACTTTTAATGAATCCGGTCACTTTGAGTGTCGCTGGGTATCAATTCAGCCTATGTCTCAAACTTGTGTTTGGACCCGGAGCCTTAGCGAATTAATTCAGTGCCCTGTGGCTCATGGTGAAGGCAATCTGCAAGTTTCTGATGCAAATGTTATAAATCGGCTGGTCATGCATGATCAGATAGCGCTGATTTATGTGAATTCCGTTGGCGACCCTGCGGCTGGAGATTATCCAGTGAATCCCAATGGTTCAGTTTTAGATATTGCCGGGATTTGTAATGAGCAAGGAAATGTGCTGGGTTTAATGCCTCACCCTGAAAATCATATTTACCCATATCAGCACCCTAAACGTACACGGGGTGCATCTGGTTTTGATGGGTTGGCGCTTTTTAAAGCCGGTGTTGGCTATGCTGCAAATCTCTAGCGAAGAGAGCCTCCTAAAAAGAATCTATTTTTGCTTTTGTTATGTCAAGGAGCTTTATGATTTCAAAAAATGAATTGCTTGCTCTTTATCCGCTGTCACTTGCACAAACAAACTTGCCATTGCCAGGAAGAACTGATGGCAAGGTGCGCGATTCGTATAATTTGTCGCAAGGTAAAAAGTTGATCGTAACTACTGATCGACTTTCTGCTTTTGATAGAATTCTGGCTGAAGTGCCCTTTAAAGGGCAGGTGTTAAACCAACTTTCTGCCTGGTGGTTCTCACAATTGGAAGACATTGTTCCAAATCACATTGTATCTTTGCCCGATCCTAACGCATCTGTTGTTATTGAGGCTCAACCAATATTGGTGGAGGTGGTCGTCAGGGGATATATTACAGGTGTAACATCTACAGCACTTTGGTTTCGATATTCACTGGGCGAACGTGATATTTATGGATATCAATTTCCAGAAGGCCTTCAAAAAAATATGGCGTTACCAGAACCAATCATTACTCCTACCACAAAGGGTGGTTTGTCTGGTCACGATGAACGTTTGACTTGCGCTGAAGTGACTGAGAAGGGTTTGCTTGACGAAGCTACCTGGGAACAAGTGAAAACAGCAGCCTTGCGAATATTTCGCCGTGGTCAGGAGTTGTCGAAAAAATCCGGTTTAATTCTGGTTGATACAAAGTATGAGTTTGGACAGATGCCTGATGGCCGGGTTATTTTGATTGATGAAGTTCATACTCCCGATTCTTCACGTTTCTGGAAAGCGGATACTTATGAAGCGCGACTTTCTGCAGGTAATGATCCAGAGAACTTTGACAAGGAATTTGTGAGAATTGCCTTTGCGGATCTCGGATATCGAGGCGATGGCGAGATTCCACAAGTGCCTGTCGATTTATGGGTTGCGACGGCCCAACGATATATAATGATTTATGAAATGTTGACGGGATTGAATTTTGAGCCAGGGAAATATCCTATTGAGCCTCGTTTGCTCGAAAATTTGAAAAAAGCAGGCATTGTTGCTAATTGAATCATTTTTTATTAAGGCACCTTAGGATTCGTTGAATAAATAGGAACGCGGAGGAGTTATTGTGGGAAAGCCAATCGTAATTATTCTTATGGGTTCAAACGCAGATATGGATCATTGTGAGAAAATTTCAGAGGCATGTCTGAATTTTGGCATTGAAACAATCATGCGGATCGGATCGGCCCATAAAACAGCTGAACATACGTTGAGCTTATTGCGTCAATTTGAAAGGGATGAGCGTCCTAAGGTTTATATTACTGTTGCTGGACGAAGTAACGCCCTTAGTGGCTTTACAGACGGCTTTGTGAGCGCTCCGGTGATTGCCTGTCCACCGCCGAGTGATGCTTTTGGCGGATTGGACGTGATATCTTCTATCAGGATGCCATCTGGAGTTGCGCCAGCCCTGGTAATGGAACCTATTAATGCCGCATTGTTGACGGCAAAAATATTTGGCCAGTTTGATCAGGAAATAAGAGCTCGTGTTATCAAATTTCAACAAGGGCAATCCGAAAAAATAATTGCAGACAACGAGCGATTGAGTCGGTAGATAAAATTGTTTGAATGATTTTGGAAAATTTGTAAACTTTCGTTTATTGAATATTTATTGACCCTGGAAAGGTTTGAATGAAGGATTTCTTTTCAGATTCACCAAGAGATGAATGTGGCATTATAGGAATTTTTGCTCCTGATGAAGATGTGGCGCGAATGGCCTTTTTTGGTTTATTCGCGCTACAACATCGTGGGCAAGAAGCTGCTGGCATAGCGGTATCAAATGGTACCAGTATGACCATGTATAAAGACGTTGGCATGGTTGCGAATGTCTTTACTGCGCAGAACCTTGCTAAGCTTTCCGGTCATTACGCAATTGGGCATACTCGTTATTCTACAACTGGATCATCATCCTCGAGAAATGCTCAACCTTTTATGATAGAAACAATGTATGGGCCGCTAGGTTTGGGTCATAATGGTAACCTGGTGAATTCTGCAGAGCTGCGAGATGAGTTGCTTCAGGCTGGCGTAGGATTATCGACATCATCTGATACTGAGGTTATGACAATGATGCTTGCGCGGGCTAAAGGCGTGAACTGTGATGAGCGCATCCGTGATTGTATGGGGAAATGGGTGGGAGCCTACTCTTTGGTAATATTGACTCGTGATTGTGTTTATGCGATTCGCGATCCCTGGGGGTTTCGGCCACTTAGTGTTGGAATCTTACCTTCGGGCGGTAGTGCTGTGGCTTCTGAAACCGGTGCTCTTAGTACTTTGGGCTGTGATGCGATCCGTGAAATAAAACCTGGAGAAATAGTTACTTTAAGTAATAAAGCACTAAGCGTTAATCAAGCAGTAAGGCCAATGCTCCCGCAAGCTTTATGTGTATTTGAGCATATTTATTTTTCGCGCCCCGATGCTGTTTGGGATGGAAAAAGCATTCACAAGGTGCGTCAGCGATTGGGCGAAGAACTGGCTCGGGAGAGTGGGTGGGGGACTCAATTTGCCGATGTTGTTATACCTGTCCCAGATTCTTCAACACCCGCAGCTATAGGATTTTCGCGTACATCTGGTATTCCATATAATGACGGTTTCATAAAAAACCGGTACGTTGGACGAACATTTATTGAGCCAACCGACTCGTTGAGAAAGCGCGGTGTCGCGCTTAAATTCAACGTGATAAGCGAAAATATTCTCAATAAGCGTGTCATTATGATTGATGATTCAATTGTTAGAGGCAACACCACTGGTCCTTTGGTTAAATTATTGCGAAATGCTGGAGCGTCAGAGGTACATGTAGCCATTACATGTCCACCCATAAAGCATCCTTGTTTTATGGGTGTCGATATGGGGGTTTACGATGATCTGATCGCACATAAACGCAGCGTTGATGAAATTCGCTTGATTTCGAATGCAAATAGCCTGCACTTCCTTTCACTTGAAGGTATGATGCGTGCCATAGGTGAAAAGGAAGGCTATTGCCAGGCCTGTTTTACCGGGAATTATCCAATTCCCATCAATATGGTAAATGCCAAGACAGGTTTTGAAAGAAACTTAAAATAAATAATCCTGACGTTTTCCATATCGAAAATAACAGATGGAGAGATGATGAATATTCTTCTTATGGGGAGTGGGGGGCGGGAACATGCGATTGCCTGGAAGCTCATGCAATCAGATTTGCTGGAAAAGCTTTATATTGCCCCTGGCAACCCGGGCACAGGGTCTTTGGGCGAAAATATTAATCTAAACATCAAGGATCAT
>JBBRWF010000433.1:0-4373 GCA_038249405.1 Anaerolineales bacterium | reverse complement strand
GGTAATACTGTAAGGCACTCCCGTGGGCCGCGGTGTACGCGTGGGGGTGTCTGTAACCGTAGGCGTGTAGTTGGGGGTGGCTGTTTGGATCACGTAGGTGGTGGAAGTGGGTAAGGTGGTGAAGGTTGGCCTGGGTGTATTTGTATCGGTAGGGGGCAGGGTAACGGTTGGTGTCCAGGTGGGAGCATAGCCAACGGGTGTCCAGGTGGCAGTGGCCGGAGGCGGGACAATGGTACTGGGCGCAAGCAGATTTACGCTGGAGTAAGGGTTCCGCAAAATACTGACAAAGAAAAAGCAAGCGCACAGGGTCATCAAAAGCATCACCCCGGTGAGAACATTCCAGATTAAATCCGGGCTGTTCGTTTTCTTCTTTGGGGCTGAGGCTGCCCTGGGTGTTTCATTGAGAAAATCGTCGTAATTGCTCATACTTCTATCTCTCCTGTCCAGGCAGGGTTATGGAGACACAACAATATTGCTTTGCTGGCGCTGGGAGGTCAACCAGTCATTTAGTGCGCGGTTTTGCAGTGCGAACAAGGCATCCGGTGAAAGTTCCTGCTCTGGTTTTCGATCGAGCAGCTTCAAGATGTGGAAACCCGCCTCGCCAGAAATAATCTGACTGTAAGCACCTGTTTCGAGCGCAAATGCCGCATCTTCGACCGCTTTATCGGTCAGGTAACCGCGTGGAAACCAGCCAATATCGCCGGATGTGACCGGGTCGACGAGTACGGCCAAAGCGTCAAAATTTGCACCGGCCTGAAGCTGGCCATAATATTTTTTTGCAACATCTTCATTATAGAGCAAAATCTGGCGGACGTGAACCTGTTCTGCAGTACTAGCTACAGATGCCATGATTTTGTCACGCATCCAGGCATCAGCGGCAGCGCGCTTGAGCGCCTGATCAAAACTGGCTTCTGAGTATCCGTGTTCCTGCAGCCAGACTTTGAGCTTATCCGCGCCGATTTTGGAAGTTAATGCATCCTTGCGCTGCTGAAGAGCAGCATCGTCCAGGGTGTATCCAGCTTCGACAGCGCCCTGGGCGAGTAAAAGCTGGGAAACCAGGTCATCACGCACAGTTTGCAAGGCCAGGTCGTCAGTGATCACATTACTGAGCGTTTTTTGAGCGGTTTTGTAGCGCGATAATTCGGCGTTAAATTCTTCGAGAGAAATACCATCAGTGTTGACTGTAACAGCCATTGGGATGGGGGTAACAGTGGGCGGCAAGGGCGTTGCGGTGGGCAGCGCAGGCGTCTGGGATGGCAAAACAACCGGGGAATTGGGCAGGTTGGTGGTACAGGCTGCGAGCAAGCACAGCGATAGCAAGATAAGAACACGTTTCAGAGTAACCATTGACCAGATTATACCCTGAGCTAGCTACTGGTTGAGTTCCCAGATAAGGCGCATGCCATCGAGTGTGAGCCAGGGAGCGATGTGCTGAATAACAGGTGTTTCCCTGGCTACCACTTCTGCCAGACCACCCGTAGCAACAACCTTCATTTCCGGACCAAGTTCCTTGCGAAAGCGTTCCACCATGCCTTCCACCATGCTGACATATCCAAACAACAAGCCGGACTGCATGGCGTGAATGGTGTTGCGCCCGATCACATTGGGCGGGCGCTGCAGATCGATGTGCGGCAGTTTGGCAGCATGCGTATAAAGCGCCTCGGCCGCGAGATTGATCCCGGCAGTGATGGCGCCGCCGAGATAATCGCCTTCGCGGGTAACGGCATTAAATGTGGTGGCAGTGCCAAAATCAATTACACAGGCGGGGCCGCCATAATAGTGCATAACGGCGGCGGCATCACAGACCCGGTCGGCACCGACTGCTTTTGGATCTTCGTAACGAATGCGAATGCCGGTTTTAACCCCGGTATCCACCACCAGCGCGGTCTGTTTGAGGTATTCGCTGCAAGCCTGGGTTACACGACCCGTGAGCGGCGGCACGACAGATGAAAGCACAATGCCGGTCAAATCGAGGATGTTATGCCCGGCGTGCTGGAGCAGACCGAGCAATTGCAGCCCGTATTCATCGGGCATGCGGTTATGATCTGTAGCAAGACGCCAATGCCAGCCGAGGGTGTCGCCCTCATACAGGCCAATGGTCAGGTTGGTATTGCCAATATCAATGGCGAGCAGCATGTTCACTTCCTCCTAACAGATTGAAACTGAACCGGTTACCGCAGATTTAGAGCGTCGATCATCTCGGCCACCACATCATAACGGTTAAACTGCGGCATGATGTAAATGCCCTGGGCCCAGGCGCGCACTTGCTCCACTAACTCGGTGTTAATGCGGATGCCTTCCTGGATGCCCGAATTACCGGGCGAATCGTCTCCGGCCTTTTCCATGCGCGCGCGAATGGGATCAGGAATGCTGATGCCGGGTACCTCATGATGCAAAAAATTCACATGCCGGGCGCTGAATAGGGGCAGGAGGCCGACCAGGACCGGTTTTTCCAGCGGGCCATATTGATCAGCGTAAACCTTGAGAAAGGATTCGGCAAGCTGAGGATTAAAAACAGGCTGGGTCAGGAAGAAATCCGCGCCTGCATTTAACTTGCGACGCAAATTCTTGATCTCCAACGCAAAATCCTGCGGACAGAGGTTGAGCGCCGAACCAACAAAGAAACTGGTGGGCTGACCGATGCTGGCACCGGAATGATCGATGCCGGTATTAAAGCCCTGTTTGATCAACTTGATCAGACCGGATGGCACAATATCATAATTATCCGCGGCTTCAGGGTAGTCGCCGATGGAAGTGGGGTCACCCATGACTACAAAAACATTGCGGATGCCCAGGGCATGCGCGGCAAGCAGATCACCCTGCACGCGCAGCAAGTTACGCCCGCGAGTAGGAAAGTGCAGGGTGGTTTCCACATTCAACTTGCGTTGAACGACATCACAGACGGCCCAGGCTGACATGCGCATGCGCGCCATGGGGCTGTCGGCCACGTCGATCACATCCGCACCAGCTTCAGCCAGCAGGGATGCGCCGGCCATCAGCTTGTGCGTGGACAGGCCGCGCGGAGGATCCATTTCCACAGCAATAACAAACTTACCGGCAGCAAGTTTCTGCGCCAGCCGGGTGGGCGGCTCAACTTCAGATTCCACTTCCGGGGTTTCAGGCAAATCAGCGACCTGGATCTTTGACCAATCTACAGCAGGCGCGTTATCCAGGGCTTTGCGCATGGCAGCAATGTGGCGCGGCGTGGTGCCGCAGCAACCGCCCACGATGTTTGCGCCCGCAGCGCGAAACGAAAGCGCGTAATCACCAAAATATTCGGGGTCGGCCGGGTACATAATGCGCCCGCTGACCTGTTCTGGCCAACCAGCATTGGGTTTGACCCAGAATCTCATGTGCGGAGCGGCCTGCTTCATCTGGCGCAAAATCCGCAAAAGCTGGGCAGGGCCGCCAGAACAGTTGACGCCGATCACGTCCGCGCCTGTTTCTACCAGCATGCGGGCCGCTTTTTCGGGCGTATCACCCAGAATCGTGCGCCCGTCCCTTGTAAAAGTAACTGAGACGATTACCGGTTTGGTGCAATTTTCTTTGGCGGCCTGCACCGCCGCGCGCGCCTCGAATAAATCTGCCACGGTTTCGATGACGATTAAATCCACATTGGCGGCGCACAGGGCATTTACCTGTTCTGCAAAGGCAGCACGCGCGTCTTCCAGCTGCACCCGACCAAAAGGAGCCAGGCGCACACCCAGCGGGCCGATATCGCCAGCAATAAGCACATCCTTAAAGGATGCGGCGGCCACGCGCCGGGCAAGTTCAACACCGGCGGTGTTAATCGCAACCAGTTTTTCGTGCAGGCCAAACTTTTCCAGCTTGTAGCGGTTGGCGCTGAAGGTGTTACACAAGATAATCTGGGCCCCAGCTTCGATATATTCGCGATGAACTTCAGCCACCACCGCCGGATTGGTGAGGTTTAGCTCGTCAAAGCATTTTTCAAAACTGACCCCGCGCGCATTAAGCATGGTACCCATCGCGCCATCGGCGAGAATCGTGCCGTTATCGAGCAGGGTGAAGAAATCTTGACTCATATTATTTCGCTTTCTGTACCGGGATTGGGTTGTCTGACCCAGCCAGGCAGGTTCATTTCATTAGTTGCTCTACACGGCTTTCACCAGTGCTGTAATACTTTGCCTGGGCGTGATGCAGAACAATTGCCGCGGTGGACTGTTCGGGGATCAACTGGTAGGCAGGCGATAACTGCATGCCCAATTCCTTTTCGACCGGCAGCAGATCAAAGACTTTGCGGTGGTCTTCCAATTCCGGGATGGCTGGATAGCCCCATGAGTAGCGTTTACCCTGTCCCTCGGGGATGCCCATTTCGCGGCGAATATGGTGGTGTAAATATTCGGCGGTGGCCT
>JBBRWF010000432.1:0-4385 GCA_038249405.1 Anaerolineales bacterium | reverse complement strand
TCCTACTCTGCTGTGTGTTACTGGAGGTACTAAACAAATGGATGCGAAGTTATTGAACCCGTTTATACAAGCTGCTGTGGAAGTATTAAAGGCGGAAGTAGGTGTGGAAGTTGTACGAGGCGGTATTTCAGTGCAAAAGTCTGCCCTGACTTCCGATGACATTACCGTATTAATCAACCTGATCGGCGATGTTTATGGCGTAGTAATGTATGGTATGAAAACCCCGACCGGTCTGGGTATGGTTTCCCAAATCATGGGCCAGGATTTCTTCGAATTGAACTCTCTGGCGTTGAGTGGTGTGGCTGAATTGGGAAATGTTATCAGCGGACGGGCTACCATCCGTTTTTCCGAGGCTGGCTATCACTCGAATATTTCAACCCCCATGGTTTTGAATGGCAAAGGGATTGAAATTTCAACCCTGGATTTTCCTCGAATTGTTGTACCACTGGAAAGCCAGTTTGGCCTATTCACAGTACACCTTGCTTTACGAGAGAAAATTTCTGGGGCATCACATAATCCTGATGAATTTATTTCTTTGATCAAAGCTCCCACAACTCGCAAGGGCTTATGATCACACCAAGTGGGATACTTAAAGTATATTGGAGGTGCCATGAATGTTAAATTTCTAAATCCCTTTGTCGGTTCTGCCCATGACACATTGTGCCTTGAATTGCGCGAAACGATTGGGCGCGGCGATTTGCGCCTTGAAAACGGACCGTATCAGACTGATGATTTAACCGTGATTATTTCACTAATCGGCCAGGTGGATGGAACCGTATTCTTTAGTATGTCCAAAGAAACCGCCAGGCAAATGGCTTCAACCCTCATGGGTGAAAAATTTGAGACCCTGGATAGACTTGCTCAAAGCGGAATCGCTGAATTGGCCAATGTAATCACCGGGCGTGCCAGCATGAAGTTAGCAGAAGCAGGCTATGAATCAAATATTTCCACCCCATCTTTGATCATGGGCAAAGGCGCCACTATTTCCACGCTGGATTACCCTCGCCTGGTTGTGCCCCTCACTACTACCGCAGGCCCGCTTGTGATTCATCTGGCCCTGCGCGAAGGTACTCTGGCGCCTGGCTTAAAAACACCTCAAATGGCGGCCCCCAAAACTTTTGAGGTGCCAAAGCAATAGGCTTTTCTACGCCGCTCAAAAAAATCAGGATAAATCAATAACTTTATTTGCTTTGGAAATACAAAGCCAATAAAAAAGACTCACCTGATTAAATAAGGGTTTTACAAAAAATCAAAAAAACAACCCTGCGCTCTATGCCACAATTGTGACATGAAAGCACAGGGTTGTTTTTTGCTTTGGTCAGGGAACTATTCCTGCGCAGGCAACCCCATCTTTGGGGGCGGTGGTGGTGGCATATTTCCAGGGTATGCTGCCCAGAGAAAGCGAGCAGCTTAATTTCCCTGTTTGGGATGGGTTGGATGCCGTCAGGTAGACTTCGGTCCCACTGGGGATAGTCACGGTTCTTGACCAGGGCACGGTAACCGTTGTTGCTTTTGTAATGGTTAAGGTCTTGCCTGCCCGTACTGTAATAATTGAAAACCCACCCGAAGCTTCCACCTGCAAGTGAACAATTTGTGATCCCGTTTTTCGCATCGAAAGACCAAGTGAAGTAAGGACAGTAACGATGATCGCCACGATCACCAGCACAAACACCAGCTGCAGCGCAATTTTTGAACTTTTGGGCAGGTTGGAAAACATGATTACTCCAATTTAAGACGGTAAGAAGAAAAGACCTTTGATTTATATTATCATAATACCCACATTATTTTGAGCAATAAAAAGCCCGTAAAATTTTAGGTCTTTTTTGATTTGTTGATGAGAGTTGCATGACAATAATAAGGATATTGCGCTAAGAAACCATCAAAAACCATTGATTATCAAACCTCTTCTTTTTAGTGCTGCAACCCAATTATCTTCCAGGTCGATAACTGGTTCAAAATCATTCATTGCCATCTTGTTTTCTTCCGGTAAGCAAAGCATATTTGAATCTGGCGCGAAGTTTTCCCAAACATTTATCGGATTATGGAGGTAATTATTGGGGTTGTAATGTGGGGCGATTTGCCACCAGCATTTATAACCCAGGTCAAACAGGGCCTGAACAGTATCGGGTGCGCCCTTCATATCATTATTCTCAACAAATAGGAACGGACGGCACTTCCTGATCGTTCTTTCTGCCCCGCGTAGAACCTTGATTTCCATCCCTTCCACATCTACTTTGATCAGGTTGCATCGCTGCAATTCGAGCTCATCGATCTGGATGATCCTCAACGGCTCGCCGCTTGCGTGGCCCTCGATATTAACTGCCCCAAAATTTTGCGCAACGGTTGGGTTGGCAAGTGGCAGGCGAATCATGCCTGCCTGGTCACCGGCACCGACTTGCATTGGGATCACATTGCTCAACCCGTTCAAGGCCAGGTTTGCACATAAAATCTCAAATACGATACGCTGGGGTTCCAGGGCAAAAACTACTCCGCTGGGTCCCACCTTTTTTCCATAAAAAACTGTATGATTCCCAATATTTGCTCCTGCATCAACTACTACATCTCCGGGGTGCAGAATCTGACCAAGCAGTTCAAGATCCGCCCATTTAGCTTCACCATACAGGTCCAGGCCCCGGCCTCCGATCAAATCGTTGATGTTATACATCATCAATCCTATCCGGCATTCCTTGATCGCCACATATCCATTGGTCAGGATCCGCGGTTTTATCTCGTGCGCAGGGCGTTTGCTGGTTTCATTTTTCTTGCCTGCCGCCATTTGCGGTTTGGGGTTTTTATGTTTGGCCATTTTTCCTCGCTAGAGATCATTGTACCTTGTCGATCAGGTTGTTTGAGGCGCTGAACTTTTTACAACAAGATTTAGATATTTTACATTTGTTTTATGGTGAATGCGAACTGCTTTTGTTATGATAAGGGTTGTAACCAGAAAATTAAGTTCCTGAAATAAATAAGTCTACACTGCCTGATAAGTTTCTCCTGCTTCTTAGCAAGTTCAAGATGATGGTGCCGAATGGATTACCTTAGCCTTTGCCTGATTTGCAAGAACGAAAACGATTACCTGCCAGAATGGCTGGATTATCATATTCTGATGGGGGTGGATCGTTTCTACATTTATGATAATGAGAGCCAGGTCAGCCTGCGTGATTCGCTTAAAACATATATCGATAAGGGCTGGGTAATTGTTACCGATATTCCGGGTTTTAAAGTCCAGTTGTTTGCGTATGACCACTGTATACAGGCTTTTGGCAAAAACACATTCTGGATGGGCTTCATCGATACAGATGAATTCCTTGTTCCAAAATCTGCCCCGGATATAAAAACAATTCTAAAAGAATATGAAGGGTATGGCGGGCTGGCGGTCAGTTCCCTGTTTTTTGGTTCCAATGGGAACATAAGCCGGCCGCAACAGGGCCAGATCAGCGCTTATACCCTGCGCACACCTGAAGTCTTTCCATTCAACATGCTGGTAAAGGTAATCGTTCAGCCAGCCTATGTTGAGTTGCCCTTATCCCCGCATGAGTTTGCCCTGAAGGATAAAAAATATACCGTCAATGAGAATTCTTACCGGGTGGATAACCAGGAATTTCCATGCAGTATAGAGAAAATCCAGCTTAATCATTATTTTTGCCGCTCTGAGGCCGAAATTAAATTGAAGTTGGAAAGGGGTGGAGGAGCGCGCCATACTGCCTGGCCGCGCCTGAGATTCGACAAGGTCAATCAATTTTCCAGCATTCAGGATACAGTAATTCTTCAAAACCTGGAAAAATATCTTAAGGCTCTGCTTTTTGATAAATCTGGAACCTTATCGAAAGATATGAGTCTTCTGGCTGAGTCTGTTACGCCTTCCAGGCTGGAAGATTTTTCTATAACGGCTATATCTTTCGATAGCAAGATTACAGAGATTATAGAATTTGAGAAGCAGTTCGATCTTATTGAAGCTTCTGGGGATCAAGAATCTATCAGGCAGTGGACACTTAAGAAGCTCCAAATGGTTCCGAGCAGAGCGGTTTCGTACTGCAACCTGGCAAACCGATATATTGAATTGAATGATATTGCAACCGCCTGGCAGATCCTTGCCAGGGGTTGGGAAATTGCCCCGAACAGCTTCGCCATTTTGCTTGGCATGGCATATTATTTCTTAAGTGCCCAAAACTTTCCCATGGCAGAAAAGACCAGCCGTCTTGTACTGGAAATTGCTCCTCAGGACCTGTTATCACTGGGCTTTTTATCCGAATCTCTTATGGGCCAGGGAAAAATGGAGGAAGGCCTGCGAGTTGGCCTGCCAGTTATTGAGCATCAGGCTATGATGTTCGGTGAAATTCCTGTAGGGATGAGTCTCTATCTAATTGGCAAAATGGCGAATTACT
>JBBRWF010000431.1:0-4392 GCA_038249405.1 Anaerolineales bacterium | reverse complement strand
CCCCCGACCTTCGGTCAAAATCGGAAGGGGAGACAAACGGTTTTTATGTGGAGTTTTTGCGCCACACCTGCCCGATTTTCATTCGCTGCGCGGCCAAATTCAGGATGATTATCACCATTTTGAAGTAACCGTGAGTAAATACCACGATGAAATAGAACAGCCAGAGGCTTTTCAAGGATAAAATAAGAGTAAAGGCTGCTTGTTTGGCAGCCATAATCGTGAGGTGTGTATGGATAAACCCAATCCTTCTCCAAAATGGAATACCCCGGTCAAACTGCTGATCGGGTTCACAATGGTCGCTGTGCTGGCCGGGCTTCTGGTTAAATTCCAGAGCATCTTGCCGCCATTGTTCATTATGATCATCCTGGCCTACTTATTTAACCCGGTGGCAGATTTTTTTTCTCGCAAGCTGCATATTCCGTGGAAAGTTTCGGTTACCCTGGTTTACCTGGTGGTTGTAGCATTGTTGATCAGCCTGTTGACCTTGGGCGGTGTGGGTCTGGTGCAGCAGATGCAGAGCATGTTCAATCTGATCCAGGCAAGTTTCAATAACATTCCGGTGATTTTTGGCAGAATTTCAGGCCGGGAGTTTAATATTGGGCCGTTTTTGCTGGACCTTCGCGCGGTTAATTTCAGCACTGTGGGCGACCAACTGCTGCGCAGTATTGAGCCGTTGTTGGGCAGTACTGGCAACGTGGTTGGCACAATCGCGGGCGGAGCCTTCAATCTGTTCGGTTGGACCGTGTTTGTGCTCTTGGTCTCATACTTTATTTTGATCGAGAGCGATGGTTTGTGGCAGGGCATTTTACAGTTCAACATCCCAGGTTATGAGCGTGACCTGAAACAGATCGGGACTCAACTGGCGCGCATCTGGAATGCTTTTTTACGTGGTCAGATCATTGTGATGGCTCTGGCTGCTGCGATATACACGGTGATGCTCAGTTTGATGGGCGTCAATTACGCACTGGGGTTGGCTTTGCTGGCAGGGCTGGCGCGTTTTGTGCCTTATGTTGGCCCCTTTATTTTGTGGTGCATCCTGGCGCTGGTGACGTATTTTCAGGACTATAAGCTGTTTGGGCTGGATGCCTGGATCTATGCCCTTCTGGTGGTCGGATTTTCCTGGCTGATCGATGGGATAGTGGACAACATCGTCATGCCGCGCATTATGGCCTCGGCACTCAAAGTACACCCGGCTGCGGTGCTGGTGGCTGCAATTGTTGCGCTTGATCTGTTGGGGATTTTGGGCGTAATCATAGCCGCGCCCATGCTGGCGACCATGCAGCTAGTGGCGTATTATGTTAGCCGTAAACTTTTTGACCGTGACCCATGGGAAGGTTTGGAAGAAACACCAGTTCAACCTTCGCTGCGCGAGCAGATCCAGCGCTGGCTGAGTTTGCTGCGCTCAAAGCTGAAATTTCGCTAAACAGGCTGTATGGTTTGTGTGCGGATTGCCACAGCCCGCCCGCGGTCACAAATGGTGCCGGTCACTGCACGGGATTGCGATTTTATGCTAAAAAAACGCCTGAATTATGGCCATTCCGGGTATATAATATATTAAATTAATTAAAGGAGAGTAATATGCCCAAAAGCACTGAACCAAAAACTGAAACATTGGCCGAGACCGAGAACTATCTGGTTTGGAAAGCCGAAGAGCCCGATGGCGAGACCACTTACCATGTTGAACTTGGCAATGTCACCGTTCACTTCTTCAAAGAAGAATGGGACGAGTTCATCGAACTGACACGCACGCTCGAGTAAAAACAGCAGGGGCAGGTAGCATACCTGCCCCGCTTGATTCAATATGAAAAATGCAATTACAGATGTGCCCGGAATTGAGGTCGGTCAGGCACAGGATATTGATGCGCTGACCGGTGTCACGGTGGTGATGTGCCGTAAAGGCGCGGTAGCTGGCGTGGATCAGCGCGGCGGTGCACCTGGTACGCGCGAGACGGACCTGCTCAACCCAATAAACATGGTGGAAAAAGTTGACGCGGTCATGTTGGCGGGCGGCTCGGCTTTTGGGTTGGATGCCGCTACGGGGGTAATGAAATACCTGGAAGAACAAAAAATCGGCTTTGATGTGGGTGTGGCGCGTGTGCCGATCGTTCCGGCTGCGATCTTGTTTGACCTGGCATTGGGCAGCGCAGTGGTGCGCCCAGATGCGGGTATGGGCTATCGGGCTGCGGCCTCTGCCAGTTACCAGTCACCTACCGAAGGCAATGTTGGGGCAGGCACGGGCGCTTCGGTCGGGAAAATTTTTGGCAACGCGGGCGCTATGAAAAGCGGCATCGGCACCGCCTCCCTTGATATTGGGGGTGGCATTATTGTTGGCGCGCTGGTGGCGGTTAATGCCTACGGAGATGTGGTCGATCCGCAAACCGGCAAGGTATTGGCCGGTGCGCGTTCCATCAATCTGGGGCCCTTCCCGCTCGGTTCCCCTGGCTACTTTGCCGATACACTTGCCACCATGCAAACCTTTGCCGGGCGCATGATCGAAGGCTTCGCCATGCGTTCCAACACGGTTATTGGCGTTGTGGCAACCAATGCCAAATTAACCAAACCCCAGGCCAGCAAGATGGCCCAAATGGCCCAGGATGGTCTGGCCCGTGCGATCCGCCCTGCGCATACGATGTTGGATGGCGATACGATCTTTGCCCTCTCCACCGGCCAGAAGAAAGCGGATGTCAGCCTGGTGGGCGCGTTTGCCGCCGAAGTCTTTGCGCTGGCCTGTGTACGCGCGGTCCAATCTGCACATAGCGCCGGGGGACTGCCAGGGCTGGCAGGGGTGTGAAAGAGGAAAACCAACTCCTTCTCTGTGTCAACCAACCTCACATTCCGCACCTTTGAATCTGGATTTTTTGGATTTCCAGACCGACTTGAAGGCTATATTTAGCCGATTTTTGATTGCTTTCTCCCATTACTGAGGACTCATGATCTTTGGATATCGGAAGTCTAATGTGGGTTCCATGCCACTTTTTTAGCTTTTCTGAACCGTGCCTATTTGCGCGAATGTGAATTTAAAATAAATACTCTCCGACCACAACAACTGGTTGGAGAGTATTGTTCTGCGCCAATTGGGGGAGAGGCTGGTTGGTCAGAAGCCCGGCCCTCAACATGGACATACCTTCTGGACTTTTTGCGCTCTCGCACAAACCATGTCAGAAGGTATGTCTTTTTGCTAACCATCCTTGGGCTTTGGATGGGTGTGGCTTGGGAACTTCTAACAGGTTTCAGCTAACGCTTGATTCCAATCGAGAGACCGCGCTCCGGGCGGGTGAAGGTATGGCACATCGAACAGTCGATCCCTTCACTTTCAACATGCTTTTTGTGGACAGAGCTAAAGCCGGAGTTATTTTTCTGCTCATGACATTGCGCACAAACCTGGCTTTGCGGGCCTTTCAAGACATAACCTAATGTGCGCAGATCCATCTGTGTGCGCGTGGAATGGCAGGCAGCGCATGTCAGCGCGTTCTCCTTGGGTTCAACACCATGCGTGATCAACTGTTCGGCGCGGGTGTTGACCCAGGTGTAACCGCCGGGCAGACCCATGAAATCCACGCCGCGCTGGGCGGCTTCTTCATACTTCCCGGTGATGAAGTTCCAAAGCACATCGTAGGCAACCATGCGCCCAGTAGAGTTTTCACGCGGCTGGTTGGATGTATGCACCTTGATCGGGTATAACTTGCCATCATTGATCGAACCCAGGGCGCGCGCCATGGTGTAATTGCCATCTGGATCGGCAGAGATGGGTTGGGTTAGATCATAAACCTCACTCTGACCGTTCCAGAATTTGTAGGTGGGGATCACATTCGTCTGCCAGACATCCTGGCCGACCCAGGCTCCTTGACCATTGCAGGCGGCTTCGCTCCACATGGGTTTGGTCCAGTCACGAGACATCTCTGTTCCAGTCACTTTGCCAAAAATGGGGATGTGGCAAGTCTGGCAGGCAACCCGGTCGGTGTGTTTGTTGTTATCGCTTGCGCCGTGCGGTTTTGCGTTGTGGCACTGGGTGCATGTGACTGTGCCGCCTTCAGAGATGCGCAGGTCGATGCCTTTACCGGGGATTTGATGATCCTGGGGAACGTGACAAGCCTGGCAGTTCAAGTTGGCGCCAGCCGGTGAGATGTGAACATCCACATTCGGGGAAAGAGCGGGATCTTTGAGCGCCATGAAAATGTCACCACGTTTGCCGCCATCCGCGCCGCCAGCTTTGGCATGACAGCGCAAGCAGGTGGCAACTGTGGGCAGGTGGACATTGCGAGCCAGGTCGACCATGGTTGTCCCGGCGGGCATCAGATCGAAGCGCGGCAACATCTGGTAATCGCCGTTCACTTTGATCGGGAAATGGTAAATTTTGGTAGCCCCCTGCCAGTCCACCACCGTGACTTCGTT
>JBBRWF010000430.1:0-4396 GCA_038249405.1 Anaerolineales bacterium | reverse complement strand
GGCAAACTTCACCAGCCGGGTAAACCAGCGACCGCTTTACTGGCTGGGAAGATCAAGCCCACGAAGAATGCTTTCTATTATTGTAGCGCAATTAAGTGCAGCCTGAACACTATTTTCGCAAAGGGCAAAGCTGTAATCATTTTATCCAAAGCAGCTATCATTTTTATTGCCAGGCTGTGAGGTTGAGAGCAGTCGTTCCCCAGTGCGTGATCGAGAAGCTCTTGCGGTGTATTTTACACAAACCCAATTGTTTAATGGCCTGATAATGTAGTGCGGTTCCATAGCCTTTATGCCGGGCAAAGCCATAGCCGGGGTATTCATCCTCCAGGGTATGCATTAACTCATCTCTGGTGGTCTTGGCCAGCACCGAAGCGGCTGCTATGCTGAGAGATTGAGTCTCGCCTCTTACCAGTTTTTCGCCTGGATAGGGGCAGTTCTTCCAGTGGATGAAATCGAATAAATGAGATTGGGGGGAGGGCGATAACCCATCGATGGCACGTGCCATTGCAAGGCGGTTGCAGGCCAATATTCCTTTTTCGTCAATTTCAGAGGATGAACTCATACCTACCGACCAGGCCAGCGCAACTGATTTTATTACCAGCACCCAACGTGCGCGCTGGAGATGGGTCATTTTTTTGGAGTCGCGTACCCCGGCCAGTTCATTGGCCAGACCAGTATTATTTGGAAGGATAACCGCCCCGGCTGTTACGGGACCTGCCCAGGCCCCGCGACCAGCCTCGTCTATACCAGCTATAAATTTTATCCCCTGGTTCCACAACGCTTGCTCATAATGCAGGCCGGGCAAGTCAATCATACTGGCCTGAACGTCCATTTCTGCGGATTGCAAGCAGGTCGAAAAACATGCGCCAGGAATCGCGCCAAATTCTAACCTTGCTTTCCGGATTGAAATACCAGGGAATGGCTACCTCTAAAATTGGGTAGCCTCGCCGGCTTGCAATATAGAGAAGTTCTACATCGAAAGACCAACCCATCAAGGTTTGGCGGCGGAATAATTCTTCGGCAGCATCAGCACGAAACATCTTAAAACCACACTGGGTATCTTGCAGGGCTGGTAGAACCAACATACGGATCAGAGTATTAAAAATTCTGCCAGTTAAATGACGGTAAAGCGGCTCGTGATATCGAACTGCGCCTGGAGACTCACGCGAAGCAATCGCGACCGGGATATCTACGGCTGGGGGGATAAATCGAAGAATTTCAGAGACCGGCATCGAAAAATCAGCGTCAGCAAAGAACCGGTATGTGCCTGTGGCTGCCAACATGCCTTTTTGAACGGCACGCCCTTTGCCGGGCAATTCCTCGTGTAGGATGTTGAACAATGAATCATGCCGGGCTGCAAATTCTCTGGCAACGTCCAGGGTACGATCCTGGCTGGCATTCTCCACAACCACGATTTCGGTTTTGAATGATTGACTGAAAGCAAAACTAACCACCTGTTCCAGAGTCTTGGGAAGGCGGTTTTCTTCGTTATGGGCAGGGATGATAATACTCAGAAAAGGATCGGACATCATTAAGATAGGAAGAAAACGTAGCCTGCGAATAAAACCATTGAACATAACCAGAAAAGCAGAATTACTCCCAGAACGATTAACTGGGTGGCAGTCATTCCAAGCATGATCTTTTTCTTGCCCTGGGCTGTGCCGGGGTTTGTGCTGGTGGCTGGCTTGTTAATAGATGGATTGGGGATGGCAGTGCCGGTGAGCTGAACTGTAGCGGACGCGTCTCGTGTTTCGTATGGATCAGAAAATGAAGAAGGATCAGGATCGTCCAGAAAAACTGTGTTTCGCAAATCCTTATCTTCTGAACTGTAACTCAGTCTATCCATACCACTTGCAAGGGTATCCTGTTTTTGTGGGTCGGCAGGCTGCTGTACCAGTTGGCTTTGTTCGACCTGGGGGGTGTCATCAAATGAAAAGCCCAAAGATTCAGCGCTAAAGGCTGAATCTTGCAGTGGCGCAGGGTTGAAAAGGGTATCTGATGTGTCACGTCCGCTACTGATCGGCGCAGCCATCACCGTGGCTGTTGCAACGGCGACTTTTTCATCTTTATTTTGTTTGGGGCCATTAACCACAGTATGTGCGATGGTGGAAATAAGGCCGCTGGTCAACAACGATCGAGCCTGGTTCATGGATATGGCAAAGCGTTCCAGTGCGTCGCTCATCACGATACGCGCTGCGGGACGCACCGACTCGATATGCATTCCTGGGGAAGCAGCCATCAGAATGGGATCGACCATTGCCACGTCTTTGAGACCGGCTCTTTCCAGGTAAATCTGTAACACCCGGCCCAATTTCACCGTGCGTTGAAGCTGGTTTATTGCGGCGGGAACGAGCTTTTCCCCTGAAACAGTGCCCCATTCATCATCCTTGGCTCGATACACCCCACGTTCGTGAATAACATTAATTAAATAAACACCTGGCGGGCCAATTAATACCAACGGCAGGTCAATTTCTGTATCGGGCAAGGTTACATTGCGCAATAAAATAAAATCTGCCCCCAAAACTTTATCCAACACTGCAATGACCACATCCTGGGCCTGCAAGCGATCGTACCAGTTGAGACCGTATTTAAGCGTGCCCTGAACGCGACCCATGACATCGATGATGCCGCTGGCATTACGGAACGGAGTTCTATCAGCAATTTTCATCGCTTACCTCCACCAGAAATTATGAACCCGATTAGAGTGCGGGAACGCCTTCGAGTAGGTCACGTTTGGAATTGCTACCGGTGTTAATCACATCACCGTCCAGACGTACGGTTTTGGTTGTCTCGAATGTGCTTCCCAAAAATTCCTTGCGTGATCCGGTGACAAATATTTCGCCACTTTTTAAACGAGTGACAAGATTGGCACGGTCAATTAGAATGTGATCTGAAAAGGTTGCCCCGCGACGTTCATAAGCTCGGACCAATTCAATTTTCCCATCGGGTGAATAACGTACTGCCTCAATCAGACCATCAAATTTAGGTTTTGCCACAGGTTGCCTCCATAATTTATTTCTTTTCTAATTTTACTGCCATTTCACCATTTATGAGTTGAATGAGTGCCTGGACAGGGAAGAGCAGAACATTGCGCTTTGTAGAGAAAAAGATAAAACCGCCTACCTTACGGCGGGCGGTTTTATCTGTCGGGGTGGGCGGACTTGAACCGCCGGCCCCCGCGTCCCAAACGCGGTGCGCTGCCAACTGCGCTACACCCCGATATTCAGCGAGCGGAAAGAGTATAATGCCATCCGTTCTACTCGTCAAATGTTTATTGTGAGACTTTGCCAAATGCCCCTAAAATATACCCTTTTTCCTTATTGTTTAATCATGTGTGTGTTGTTTGTATCTGGATGCGGCCTGGCGACGAAGACCCCGGTACCTTATCAGCCAAGACCTACCATTTCCGAACCCACTATCACTCCAAAACCCACCCGGTTACCTGTTAAGGCTGTATCAACAGAACAGGTAACCCTGGAATGTGCCGAAACCACTGGAACCATCGAGCAGGGCAGCGTGGAAAACGGTCTGCCCGACAAACCAATGCGATACAAGGTTTATCTGCCTCCCTGTTACAGCTTCGATCCGAGCCAAAGATATCCGGTGGTTTACTTGTTGCATGGGCAGAATTCGACAGAAGAACAATGGATACGGATTGGCGCTGTTTCTGCGGCCGATCAAATCATTGTTCAAGAACAATATCTTCCTTTTATTATTGTGTTTCCGTTCGACTATTCATTTAAGCAGCCCCGTGAATATAATTTTGAGGATGTCTTCATCAATACACTTATCCCGACAATTGATACCGTGTATCGAACGCAAGCCAATGCATCTGGACGATCGATTGGGGGTCTTTCACGTGGAGGGGCCTGGGCACTGCGCCTGGGCACACTTTACCCTGATATGTTCGGCGCAATTGGCGGGCATTCCCCGGCGATTTTTTTTGCAGATGACCATGCGCTTAAAAGGCGTCTTTTGACGGACGTCCGGGATAAATTGCCGCATTTATGGTTGGATGTCGGGACAAATGACAGTGAATACGCACTTATTTTGTCTTTTGACAAATTCTTAAGTGATAATAATATTCCTCATGAATACCACGAATATGCCGGTTGGCATGATGAAAAATACTGGTCTGCGCATGTAAAAGAATATTTGCTCTGGTATGTGCAGAATTGGAAGTAAGACGAATACGGTTTATGTTGAAGGTATAATTCTAATATGTCCCTTTCCATTGAAGAAGTTGAACATATCGCTAATCTCGCCCGGTTGGAATTGACCGATGCCGAAAAAAGACGGTACAGGGTACAGTTATCGGCCATCCTTGAGCACGTTGCGCAGCTGCAAAAGCTGGATACTGCCTTTATTCAACCCATGTCTGGCGTATTTAGTCTCG
>JBBRWF010000429.1:0-4398 GCA_038249405.1 Anaerolineales bacterium | reverse complement strand
GATCCCGTTTTCTTTGACAGTTTTCAATACTTCGAGCGCGGCGATCACGCCCAGCGCGCCATCAAAGCGACCGCCATTTGGAACAGAGTCCAAATGCGAACCAAGCAGAAGAATCAGTGAATCGATTAAGCCACATGCAAGGAATGCAGAATGATTCCCCGCGCCGTCCATGCGAAATTCCAAGCCAGAATTTTCGATTTCATTCCGGAACCATTTACGCGCGGCGAGATGCGCTCTGCTGAAAGTGACGCGGCTCACGCCGCCGTCGCCCGTAGCGCCGATCAAGGCCAGTTGATTAAACGTATCAAGCATACGGTCAGAATTGACGCGCAAAGTTGGGAACGATTCAGTCATGTGACAAGTCTCCGATCATAAATAAAAAAAGGAGTCGAACCAGTTTGGCTCAACTCCTTTTCGTTGGAAAGTATTATGCACTCAAGTATGTGACCAGTGAAACGATCCCATATATCGTGCCAAACCAGATAATGCAGATTAAGATCATCTTGCCGAGCACGACAAGATGATTATCGGGTTTCTGCATATCTATTCCTTCGCGCGTTTGAAATCTATGAAGCGATAGCCAACTCCGCGCTCGGTGAGAATATATTTTGGATCGGCGGGGTCCTTCTCCAATTTCTGGCGCAGGTAGTTGATATAAAGGCGCACATAATGCGGCTCGTCGCGATATTCATATCCCCAAACTTTTTGGAGCAATTGATCGTGGGAGACGACCCAGCCGGCATTTTGTACAAGGTGAAAGAGCAGGCGGTATTCTGTCGGGCGAAGTTTTACGAGTTTACCTTCAAGCCAAATCTCGCGGCGGTCAAAATCTATCTTGAGTCGTTTATCTATTTCAAGCAGTCCGTGCATCGAACCAGTCACCCCTTCGGTGCGGCGCAGGACAGCTTTCACACGGCTGACAAGTTCACGCGGACTGAACGGCTTGGTGACGTAATCATCTGCGCCGCGTTCAAGGCCGCGCACTCGATCATCTTCCTCGCCTTTGGCTGTGAGCATGATCACAGGGACATTGCTAATCTCTCGCAGGGTTTCAAGCACTTCGAAACCATCGAGGTCGGGCATCATAATATCGAGCAAAATAAGATCGGGTGTTACGTCGCGCAGTTTCTGGATAGCCTGCTTGCCGTTAAAGGCTTCGCTGACCTGAAAACCATCGTGTTCAAGATTCATGCGGATAAAGCGCACCATGCGCTCTTCATCATCCACTACGAGGATGCGTCGGCGTTCTACATTATCAGACATACTATTCCCTCACAAAACCGATGATCTTCTCTTCTTCAGTGCTTTCGAGGATTTCAATAAAACTTATTTTGACCAATGGCCAAATGACTTTGACCACGTTTTGGTCAATATAATGCAGATCTTTGCCGTCACGCTGGCGCGGATGCATTACCACAATGATGTTATCTGTAGGCTTGGGAAGGTCTTCCACTTCCCCGGCAACAGAGCTTTCTCCTGCAATATGCAGGATAACTGAATAAGGCATGTTGTTCTCTTTCTTTAGGCGTTTTTGATCAGAACTTGCATTTTCAACTTTCCAAGCGCAACGATATCACCGTGATTAAGAACCTGCTCTACATTGGAGGCAAGGCGCTTTCCGTTGATATATGAGCCATTGGCTGAGCCAAGATCCATAAAAATGATGCGATTGCCATCACGCTTAATCACTCCATGCAAGCGTGATACGCCAGCGGCGTAAGCTTGGTAGGGTGAAAGATCTATATCGGGCATGATCGGCTGGCCTTCGCTGATACGACCCATTGTGAATTCATTCTTTGTAGAAAGCGGGAGTACCTGCCCGGTATCTAACAAATGCAGACTTCCCCACGCATCACTGCCTTCAAATGATTGATAGGCATCCTGCGCAGGTATATCCTTGAGATCTCCGAATTGTTTCGTTGTAATGTTTTGGGTGGTAAGCTCATCTTTACCAACCAATTGAGCGCCGCATTCTGCACAGAACATGGCTCCGTCCAAATTTGAATTCTTGCAGTTGGAACAAATGATCATTTTGGCTTCTCCTTTGTGCCCGCCAACAAAAGCGCACGGGTATTATATTTGATTTCTTTATTTCCGCTTGCACTCCAGGCATGCATTCTTTCAAGATTATCCGCTTCAAACAAAGCGGTCTTGGCTAACGAGTGCTCACCTTTTGAAAGCAGGTGAGTTGCAAGATTTTGCAGATGACGTGCTGCTGTATTATATTGGCCTTGATCTGCCGCAACGCGAGCACGTTCCTGCATTCGGTAGAGAGTAAGTCGTGAAAGAGCGCTCAGGATTTGAGCCGGCGGGGGGGCAGAGGATGGATGATCATGCACCTCACGATCAAGCATCAAACGTATCGGTGGAACAGGAATTGGGCGCGCCGTAATGGAAACTTTCAGAGAGCCGTTCAAAAGAGTAACTACATCCTCCTTCAATGCGGCGGGGCTGACAACAAATTCAAATAACAAATGCAATGGGGTATCTCTCAAGATTGCCCCAAGCCGCATTGGTGTTCCAACTTGAACAGAGCCGCCGTCAGGCTGCATACGATATACATAATTGATCTTTACATAATCCTGCTCTTTGAATTCAATATGGACTTCGTCAGCATAAATGCTGATGAGCGCGTTAAATTTATCGATGAGCAAGCGCTGAATATCTTTGGGCTTTGAAATATATGCGGAAGAACCTCCAGTTTTACTGGCAAGGGCATCGAGGAAGATATCGTTCCAATCATTACCGATGCCCATGCCGGTGATGCCTATATTCTGGTCGGCAGCTTCTTCAGCAAGTTTCAGGCAGTCTTGTTCATCTCCATAGGTGTGGCCGTCGGTAAGCAGGATAATATGGTTGACCCGCGAAGGGTCTAATGTTCGGCGGATCTCCTTCAAACCTGCTTGCAATGCTTTGAAGATTTCAGTCTCACCGGAAGCCTGTATCATCTGAATAGAGCCTTCCTGTCTCTTATGATCCAAATTGAGTCCAGCAGGAACGATGACTTCGGCATTGTCACTAAAAGCGACCACGCTCAGCACATCCTCTGTGCGCAAATTACGGAGTAACTGGATGGCTGTGGCCTTTACCATATCCAGTTTTTCGCCTTGCATGGATGTAGAACGATCCAGCACCAGACAGATGTTCAAAGGCGGGGTTGGCAATCTCTCATCTTCTTCACGCGGGCTTATTTCCAAAAGCATATAGATAAGCTGCGGTTCGGTCAATTTTACAAGGTTTGGACGGCTAAAGTAAATACTATGTTTTATAAAGGAATTGGCCTCAATCTCCGGGGGCAATGTCGCATCATATAAATTACGTCGTTTGGGGTTTGAAAGGACTTCATATGCCTGTTGTATTTCCAGGAATAATTCCGTCTCGCCAGCAGCGACATTTTTATCCGGATGCAGCCGTTGGGCAGATTCGAAATAGGCGTGTTTAATTTCCTCTTGCGAGGCATTCCGAAACACTCCTAAAATAGCATAATAATCCAGCTTATTTGAACGCATTACTACTGTCCAATCAATTGAACAAGAATCACTGAAATGTTATCAGGGCCGCCCGCCGCATTGGCGGCTTCAACCATACTTTGACAGGCGCGGTTCAGGGTGGGCGCTTCAGTGATGGAGCGGAGGATTTCCTTCTCGCTAATAACACCCCATAAACCGTCGCTGCAGATCATGAGATAGCCGGTTTGTGGAAATGGGATGGTGAAAATATCAGCTTCAAGGAATTCGCCCTGCCCCAATGCGCGGATCAAGACATTGCGATGAGGGAAGTTTTCGGCCTCGTCTTTGCTAAGGTGTCCGAGTTCTTCAAGTCGCTTGACCAGTGAATGGTCACGTGTGATCGGTTCGATTCTTCCATCAGGAAAAATCGAATAGGCGCGGCTATCACCCACATGTGCAATAGTCACCTGCTGCCCCAATACAAGCGCGGCAGTAACTGTGGTACCGCCGCCCGGCGCTTCACGCTGGACGTATTGATGAGCCTCAGTAATGGAAGTTTCCATTACCTCCTGCAGGGATTCTTGAAGGGGCTGGGTGGGCAAATTGTAAAGGTATGAATGAAATTTTTTGGTGATATTGTCGCCCATAATGCGAACGGCCGCGTTGCTGGCTACTTCGCCAAATTGATGGCCGCCCATACCATCTGCGACAATATATAGTCCAAACGGAATGCTGTCTGTACTCCCCAAAATTGTGGATGTAAGCGCAAGCACACTGTCTTCATTATGGTCGCGTTGTTTTCCAACAGACTGTCCCACACTTGCTATGAGCTGCTTTGTTTCAGATTTTAAATTCTGAATTCCCATAATGGAGCTGAGCTGTTGATCGGTGAGAGGCGCAGTCGTTGCCATATCCACCTGTTTTTGTTTTTAGGGTTCTTCTTTTTTTC
>JBBRWF010000428.1:0-4411 GCA_038249405.1 Anaerolineales bacterium | reverse complement strand
TTCAGGGCAATTTGCTCACCTTCGACGGTGGTCAGGCTGAAGTTGGGGGCGGGAGAGTTTGTTTTAAGGGTCATGTTATTCGGTGTCTGGTTTCAGGCGAGGGCGCGTTTGGCCCAGATGAGGCGCTGGAGGATGGTGATAAAGACCAGGGCAGAGAAAATACTGAATAACGGGAAAATATAGGCAGGAAAAATCAGGAAAATACAGAAAGCGGCGATACTTTCCGAGCCGCCGATCAGCCCGGCAGGCATGATGACGCTCGTCTGCGTGGCGGGGTCATGGGCGGCTCGTTTTTCGAGGATGGCAGACAGGTACATCCACGAGGCGGCGTTGACATAAAATGTGGAGAGCATTAGTGCGAGAACCAGGTAGTTTGGCGGCGTTGGGTGAGCCAGGGTCAAGCCAAGCGGGACAGCAGCATAAACGACAAAGTCGCAGAGAATGTCGAAGTATCCGCCGAAGTCAGTTTGTTTATTGAAGCGGCGGGCCACCAGCCCGTCGAGACCGTCAAGGAAGCGGCTCAGGAGCCAAACCATCAGCGAGGGCACCACACTCCCGATCGCGGCGAGAAAGGCAGCGGTGAGACCCGTCAGCAGCGCTAGCAGAGTAATGAAAACCGGTGAAACGGAATCCAGCCGGGCAGCGAGCGGCTCGATTAATCGGTCTTTCCAGCGACGTAGGGATAAATCGAACATGGATTATTTTCCGTTGATCTGCCACGAGAGCCGGGCTTTGGTTTTGCGGCGGCGGTTCAGGGCAGGGATGGAGTACTTAAGCTGGTCGGAGATGGCTTTGCCCAGCAGCTTTAGCGTGGATGCATCACCAAAAAAATGTTGGCGATATTCGCCGCTGCCCATGAAACCCACCTGTCGGTTGAGCAGGTTCAGGCGCAGTTTATTGTCAGGCAGGTGGTTCTTACCATTCAGTAAATCCTTGAAGGCGCTCGACATCCACGGGAAGCGGGCAAACTGGGCTTTGATTTCGGCAACGGTGCGATCCACATCGGCCTCTTCCTCGGGATTAACGGCATCCATCAGGGCGTCAATCTTTTCCTGGATTTCAAAAAAGAGCGGGAAACCGCCACCGGCCAGACGATGGGGCGTCATCAATGCGATGTATTTGGCGCGGTCACCATCAGCGCGGTAGCGGTTGATGATCAGCCGCAGGTATTCAAGATACGCGCCCAACAGCCAGAGCACTTCGTAGACATTCCACAGTTTAAAGTTGTGCCAGGCTTTGAATGAACTCGCCACCAACCGATCGTGCATGTTGATGTAGTCCAGCGTCATTCTTTCGAGCGAGGCAAAAGCGGCAGCAGTGTAATCTCCCGTTTGTTTGGCCTTGAGTAACAAATCGGCCATCAGGAAAATCTGGGCGTGGGTAATGTACAAACCTTTTGAGTAGAGCGGATCAATGAATCCGGCGGCGTGCGCGAGCAGCGCGAAACGGTCGGAGACAATGTGATGGGCAGAATATTGCAGGCGGTCAATCCGCACCCAGTCGCGGACAGGTTTAGCATCCTTGAGTTGGGCAGCTAAATCGGGGAATTGCTGAATAAACTCGAAAAACTCCTGTTCCGGGGTTAAATCATCGCGTTGTGGATACAGGCGCGGGTCGAGCTGCAAACCTACGCTGCACAGCGGGTTGGTGGATTGGGCATGGTTGTTGAAGGGAATGATCCACAGCCAGCCGCCCTTGAAGATATGATGGAGCGTGCCTTCGGACAAGCGGTAGGGATGTCCAAATTCCTGCGGCGAAAGTGAAACGTCGTTGAAGCAAGGCACATCAATCATGTGTGTAAAAATCGTGCGCGAGTGCGACATCAAATCGCGGTGACGCCAGTTAAACTTTTGCGCCAGGATGGATTTCATCCCGCCGGCATCGATGATGTATTCGGCCTGGTAGGTTTTATCTTTGCTGGTGATAATCTCCACGCCATCGGGCTGAACGTTGATATCCTTGATAAAGGTGTTTTGCAAAATGGTTGCCCCATAAGAAATCGCCACTGAAGTCAGGAAATAATCCGAATCCTGGCGGGTAATGTGGATTTCGTGCCCAAAAGGCATTTTGGGGATGACGGCTTGCAGGCTGCGCTGGGGTGAGACATGCTGCCCTGGCGCGTGGTGCACAAAACTGAAATGACGCTTGACCCCATGTTGGGTGCCGATATAGTTGTAGAAGTTTTCTGAAGAGTAATAGGCCAGTTCGGGCACATCGTAGAACTCCGCCAGGGTGCGCATGGCTTCGGAGGTTTCCAGGATCATCGATTCGCCGATGGTGAAACGAGGGTGTTGACCGCCTTCAAAGACAATCACCGACAAACCCTGGCGCGCGAGAACGCTTGCCAGGGTAGAACCGCCAATACCGGAACCGATGATGGCGACATCATATTTTTTTATTTCAGTCATAGGAATATCCTGTCTAGTGATGAAAAACCTTTTCGCCAGCGCGAATAGCAACCTTCAAGCAGTTTTCTGCGGGGGTGATGGGGCAGGACCATTGCTCGTTATAGGCGCAATACGGGTTATAAGCCTGGTTGAAATCCACCCTAAATTTCCCGTTGGATAATTTCTCCGGCTCAAGGTAACGCCCGGCGGGGTGGGTTTCACTGCCAGGCAGACTGTCAGCAAAGGGCAGGAAAAAGCCGTGTTGCCCAACATAGATAACCAACTCGGCGTCTTTCCCGTCCACAGTAAATTTGAACTTGCCGTAACGACGGTAGGCCTGGGGGTTTCCGCTGGTAGTCTGGATGCTGACTGCATCCTGGGTGGGGAAAGCCACCACAGCCACATCCAGCCGCAAGGCAGGGTTTTCAGGGAAATAGTTGAGACCCTTACAGGAGTGTCTCTGCGCCGGGGTGAGTGGACTCTGCTGGTGGCTGGCGAAAAAGCGATCTTTTTCAGTGCGGACGGTCTTTAAATTGGTCATCGTCTCTCTCCTTTGATACATTTATATAGAAGCCTTAACCGGGCTTTTTCTTACCTGCCATTTTCTCTTGACCGATGCTCATCAAGGTTGAAGCACTTGAGATAGTCGAAACCAGGTACGGTATAACCACTGTGAGTGCAATTCGAAAAAATCGTGCTCCATGCATCTATCCATGCAGAAGAGCGTCACCGCGATTAATGGCGACCAGGATTGTGCCCACAACCAGGGCGGTTATCAGCGCGCGATTTATTACTGATTTCTTGAAACAAAGCATCAGCCATTCTCTTACTTACTCAGGCATAGAATCTCACTTTCAGCAAAAATAGGAGGAACAATCAGCCCAAAGGTTTTTTGATACAAACCAGGCGGCACGCTAATGTCGGCTAGATACAACTCACCGACATAATCCACTGGAGCAAGCCCACTTTGGGCAGCGCCAGTGTCAGCGTGGCGGCAGCACGAATGGTAGGTTCATGCGCTTGCCCGGATGTGGCATCCAGCTTCGAAGGGGTATCCACGCTAAGGGTGGGCGCGTCCTGTTTGTTCGCCCAATTGATGAGTTCCGCCACCACACCACACGGTGCGCCGCTCAGGCTGTAGCCAACCACATTTTTGCCGCGCCGATTGCCGTCCAGAAAACGAGTCATCGCCAGGTGGGTCAGGTTACGCCCGGCGTTTTCCATCATTTGGAGGAGGAGATGTGGTAATTATCCAGCATTGCCCGGTCGACTTCGATCATTTGGGAGGTGGTCAGGGCAGGGATTTGAGACATAGAATGGTCCATATAGGAATAGAGATGGACATAGCGTCAGAACTCTTACCTGTGCGTTTATAATGAATATATGACTCAACGAACCAATGACGAGTGGTTGAATGATTTACGCGCCAGTGGAGACCGGCAAGCGCATGCGTTAGAGGAGTTGCGCGCCCTAATTTTGCGCGGCCTCCCCTATGCGTTGGCAGGCAAACTCGACCGCAACAGCCCTGAATTTAAAGCTCTGGCCGAGGAAGTTACCCAGGAAACTCTTCTGCGCGTGCTGGATTATCTGGATTCTTTTGAAGGGCGTTCGGCCTTTACTACCTGGGTCCACAAGATTGCCGTGCGCGAAGCGCTTGGACAACTACGCCGCCGCCGTTGGCGGGATGTGCCCCTACCCGAAATGGAAATGAGCGACAACCCGGATGCGACTCCGCGCGAAATGTCGGATAATCAACCTGGCCCCGAAGCGCTTACTATGCGAAAGGACTTGTTGCAACGGGTAAACTGCATGCTTGCCGACGAACTGACTGACAAACAACGCCAGGCGGTGGATGGGTTGGCCATGCAGGGTTTGTCGGTTGAGATCGTCGCCGATCAGATGAATATGAAACCCAACGCCATCTACAAACTTCTGCACGATGCCCGCCAGCGCTTGAAAAAACGATTGCAAGCCGAAGGGCTGAGCGCTGCGCAAATCCTATCGGTTTTTGAATGACTAAAAGG
>JBBRWF010000427.1:0-4423 GCA_038249405.1 Anaerolineales bacterium | reverse complement strand
GCTCCAAGTCTCAAATCAACGAGGTGTTCCTGGTTTACCTGCCTTTCTGGGCTTTATGGAGCCGCGCGCTGGGCTGGGCATTTGGTCAGAAAGAAGTGGGCAGTTCCGATCACAAACACTACGAAGCGAAGGAAGTAAAAATAGCGCAGGATATGGTCTGGACAGGCGCGGCCTGCGACGTGGGTGAATTTGGCGTGCAGCAAATTCAGCTGACCGACCAGCCGCTCGAGCCGTTTAACGGGGATGCCCTGCACGCCATCGGCATGGTTTTTGAGCCGATCGGTTCGATGAGCGATGCGCAGCAGGCGGCTGAGAAGGAATTTGAGCAAAGAGTGCGAGGCATTGCCAACCTGGACAGGGTTGGGCAGCTCTTTACCCGCTTTATTAACCAACGCTTTGGGTTTGTGTACTACCCGCTGTGGGTGATCCGCTATCTGTACCGCGGCCGGGCCTTTCAGGTGGTGGTGGATGGGTTCACAGGCAAGGTGCTGTATGGCAAGGCGCCCGGCAACGTGCTTTACCGCGCGGCGGTTCTGGTGGGCGGGATGGCGCTGGGCGCTTTCCTGGCGGTGGATGTGCCGGCCTTCATCCTGATGAGTTCATCCAATTTGAGCAGCAACGATAATCCTCTCGCAATCCTGATCGCGGCCCTCCTGTTTGGACTGGGCATGATGGCGTTGTCCTATCGCAATTTTCGCTACGGGGAGAATTATGAATTTGGCGGCGCAAAATTTGACATCAAGCAGTTGACCAGCGGCGATTATGGCGATATTTTTAACACGGCCATGAAAGTGGTTGGTTCGGTGAAAGGGAAGTAGACATGACACAAATGCCCGCTTTGCTGCCCTTGCAATGTCTTAAATGCCAGACGCCGATACAGGCCGAACCTGATGAAGTCGCCTGGTTGTGCCCAACCTGTGGACAGGCGCTGCTGCTGGATGAAAAACAGGCTGCCGGGCTGGCCGTTTTGGATATGTATTTTACGGCTGGTATTCAAAGCGGACAACCGGGTCGCCCCTTCTGGGTGGCGCAGGGGCTGGTAAAAGTAGGCCGGGAGACCTACAGCGGAAACGAAAGCCGCCAGGCGGATGAGTTCTGGAATACACCGCGCACATTTTTTGTACCGGCTTACGCGTGCACACTGGAGCAACTGATCAGCCAGGGGATGCAATATCTCAGGCAGCCGGTTTCGATGATGAAGGGTCAAAGCACGGCGTTCGTGCCAGTGACGCTGGCACCGGAGGATGTGCGCCCAATGGTGGAGTTTATTGTGATGGGCGTTGAAGCGGAGCGGCGCGATATGGTTAAATCAGTTTCGGTGCAGCTAAATTTGGCGAAACCTGTTTTGTGGGTTTTGCCGTAGTTTTATAAGGTGACAGTCACCCGGTTTTCAGCGGATTAACTCCGGAAATAAGGATATTCAGGATATGTGCAGGGGATGGTTTTAAGAAACCTGTATTAAACCTCTTGCAAATGTCTGCTCTGGGCTAAAGCCCTGAGCTATGAACAGCGCCCCATGAATGGGGCTTTAATACAATTAGTAGTATTTCAAGGTCAGGATTTAACATTTACAAGCGGTCTATTATCTGATTATCTCGCCAGTTTCGATATTACAAACTGGCGGTTATCGAAACTGGTGTGTGAAATTGAAAGAAAGTATGATTGGAAATGATATGAAGAATTCGATCCGCGCGAACAACAGGGGAAAAAGCCTGGCAATGCTGGCTTTGATCGTGGCGATGCTGGCTTGCTCAAGCAGCCCTGTGCCTATTCCAGGGTACATTGCAACGCAAATCTTTCCACCTGTAACGCAGGCACCCACGGTGACCATAGTGGGGCCATCTGGATTGGTGGATATTCCGCTGCAGGTGGGGTATGGGGTGCGCGGTTCTTTTTATGATATTTATTTCACAGACCCATTCAACCCGGCGAGCTCAAAAGAGGAGGGCGGCCCCGACAAGCCGCTGGTAGCGGCGATAGATGCCGCACGCATCTCGGTGGATGTGGCTGCTTACAGCATTACCCTGTATTCCTTTCAGCAGGCACTCATCCGGGCGTTTAATCGCGGCGTGTCGGTGCGGTTGGTGATGGAAAGCGATAATATGGATAGTTCTGCGGCGCAGGCTATCCTGAGGGCGGGTATTCCCATTGTGGGAGATCAACGCGATGGGTTGATGCATGATAAATTTGTGGTGATTGACCGAAGCGAAGTGTGGACAGGATCGCTCAACTTCACCACCCAGGGTACCTATCAGGACGATAATAATCTGCTGCGTATTCATTCTTCAAAATTTGCAGATGATTACACCTTTGAATTTGAAGAAATGTTTGTAAAAGATTTTTTTGGCCCGGACGCCATCGCCAAAACACCCTATCCGAGCATGTTAATTGACGGGGTGCCTGTGGAAGTTTATTTTTCACCGGATGACCATGTTGCCCAGCGGATTGTTAAACTGTTACGAGATGCCCGGCACAGCATTTATTTCATGGCCTATTCTTTTACGGCGAATGACTTTGGCGATATCCTGCGCCAAAAGACAGAAGACGGGCTGACTGTGCAGGGCGTAATGGATGAGGAGCAGACTAATAACAATAAAGGTACGGAATTTTTCCAACTTTCAAAGGCCGGACTACCTGTATACCTTGATGGAAACGCGGGGCTTATGCACCATAAAGTAATCATTATTGATGGGGAAATTGTGATTACTGGTTCGTACAACTTTACAGCCAGCGCAGAACGAACCAATGACGAAAATGTTGTCATTCTTCGCGATCCCAAGATAGCGGCCCAATATCTGACAGAATTTCAGCGGGTGTATGACATGGCACAAAGATAAATCAGCGGTATTTAACTGAAGAAGTTACGGCAGCCCGAGGAGATTTTGGGGTAACCGTAACTTTTTTCATGTCTGTGCGACTAGTACTATAGAACTATGAAATAAGCTTGACAATCAAAACAAATTGAGAAAAAAGTGGAAATTCAAACTTATTGCCAGGACAGTAGTGAAAATAAACGTGCAGAACCGAGTTAATATCTTTTGCGGGCCACGGCGAAATAACCACATTTGTCTGACAGTTTGTCTTTTCCGGAATAAACCTGAATGAATGCGATGGTATACTCCACGAATCCTACCAAGGAACAAGGGTTATCGCAATCAACCATGTCGTTTTCCGAAGAAAATGAACTAGAAGACTTAAAGCGCCTTGATCCACAAGCCGTGAGCGCTATCTATGACCGTTACTTCTCTGAAGTTTACAGGTTTGTATGTTATCGCCTTAATGATGAACACATTGCAGAAGATATTGCCAGTGATGTATTTGTACGTTTGCTGGAGACTACCCAGGCTGGCCGCGGACCACAAACCAATCTGAAGTCCTGGCTGTTGTCAACCGCTTCGCATATCGTGATTGATCATTTGCGCAAGGCTTACAGGCGGCCGGAATCAGAGCTGCTGGAAAGTTTGAAAGATGGGACACCTGATCCATCCCAAGATTTTGAAGTGCGAGAAAGCGACCGCCGCATAAAACGGGCAATCGGCACACTCACTGAAGAACAGCAATTTGTAATAACCTTGCGTTTCAACCAGGGTTATTCGTTGGACGAAACAGCAAACCTTATGAATAAGAACGTAAATTCGGTAAAACAGCTTCAATTCCGAGCGCTTGCAGCGCTTAACCGTACAATGAGTGAAATGCCATGACCCAACCCAACCTTTACGATGCCCTTGAAATTTGTTTACAGATGCTGGAACGCGGCGGCAATGTAGAATCCTGCCTGGCCCGGTACCCGGGATTGGCAGAAGAATTGCGCCCGATCCTGGCGGCGGCTGTTCGAGCGCGTTCCGCCACTGCAAAGACCATCCCGGTGGACGTGATACGGAGGAGCAAGTCGCGCGTTTTGCAAGCTGCTGCCGAGATGCGCGAAGAGAAACAGGCTGCGATTTTGCCTTTTTGGCGCAAATCCGGTTTCTTTGGGGCGCGTTTTGCGCGTCTGGCCGCTACTTCTGTGGCAATGATCGTTTTTCTTTTATCGGGCGGAACAGGCCTGGTGAATGCTTCTACCAGGGCGCTGCCGGGCGACCAGCTTTATCCTGTGAAACGCAGTTGGGAAGGTGTACGCCTGGTTTTTGTCATTGATCAGCAAAAAAAGAATGAGCTTGAAAACGAGTTCGATCATGAACGCGTTCAAGAGATTGAGGAATTGTATTCAGAGAAGCGGATTGCGCAGGTCAATTTTCAGGGGATTGTGCAGGAACAAAAGAACAATACCTGGGTGATTGGCGGATTAAACGTAAGGGTCGAAGGCGAAACTATTTACACAGGCGAAATTCTGCCCGGCGCCGCTGTTCAGGTGGTAGGTGAAACCGATGATGAGCATATCAAGGCAAGGCGCATTATTCTACTTGCCACGCCTGGTGTTACT
>JBBRWF010000426.1:0-4438 GCA_038249405.1 Anaerolineales bacterium | reverse complement strand
GATCGGTGAAATGCTGGCGCGATTGGGTCGCGCCATGCGTGGGCTGTTCCATCCAGCCGCCGGCAACCGCGAACTCCTCTGGGACGTGCGCATGCTAGACCGCCTGCTGCCCCATGCGGAATTGTTCGGGCCCGGCTGGCAGCGCGACCTGGTCCAGCGGATCGGAGCCCACTTCATCGACCAAGTGCGGCCACAGCTGAGTGCGCTTCGCGCGACCTCACCAAACACCACATCTGCATCGGACACTTTTGTGGTTCCCGGGAAGTGTACGGTTTTGAGATAGCGGCATTCAAAGTGACAGGGACTTTCTGCGACGCGCGAACCGGGAGCTTCAATGCATCCAATCTTCGTAACCCCAGCCAGCTCAAATTCATCCACACCACTTGGAACGGGCTGGGCTGACTTATTTACAGCCTCTCGCAAATCATAGGTGGCCATGTTCCACACAAAATAGCCAGTTTCCTGGGCATTTATGACAGTATCTTTCTTTCGCCCGTCAACATGTTGGTCAGCCGAAAACATCACAATGGGTGGATCATAGGTTATATTCTGCCATTGGCTAAACGGCGCGAGGTTGGGCCTCCCATCTCTAGATATTGTAGAAATCCAGCCAATTGGACGAGGCACCGTGCAGCTTTTAAATGGGTCATAGGCCAGCGGGCAGATATCTTTGCGGGGGTCGTAATGCATTAAGCCTCCAGGCTAATCTGGGGATTGAGTGAGTAAGAGCGGACGGAGGAACAAACGCCTCCACTTGGATAGAAGCGCAACAGCAAGTATCTGAAGTTTTAGTCAGCGCCACGAATGCCACGGAGCCGTTCATTTCGCCGTCGCAAGAGTTCGACGCCAATAAAGAGGAAAACTGACAACACAACTTGGAGGCTGGCCGCTGCAGTAATCGTGGGGCTGATCATCTCCCGAATACCACTAAACATCTGTTTTGGGAGCGTCCGCTGCTCTGCGCTGGCGAGGAATAGCGCCACAACGACTTCATCGAAAGAGGTGACGAAGGCGAACAAGCCACCTGTTACAACGCCCGGCAAAATCAGCGGCAAAATTACTCTACGGAAGCTATAGATGGGTGTTGCTCCGAGGTTTTGTGCGGAACGTTGCAGGTCCCAATTAAAGTTTGTCAGTGTTGAGGTGACGGTAATCACTACAAACGGGGTGGCAAGCGCCGTATGGGCCAGCATCAGTCCCGTAAAAGTTCCAATCAGTCCGAAACGACCGTAAAACATGAAGGTTGCGACAGCGACAATGATGACTGGCACAATTATTGGCAGTAACAGCGTACCCAGAATTATGGGGCGTAAAGGCAGTTGGGTACGAGCCAAGCCGAGCGCCGCCATCGTACCAAGGATTGTGGAAAGAATGGTAACGGTAATGGCAAGTTTGACGCTCAGAACCAGCGAACCCCACCAGCGTTCATTGCCAAAAAAGTCGCGATACCACTGCAGTGACAGTCCAGGCATTGGGTAGCTGAAGTAGGGTTCTGCATTAAACGATAGAGGCATCACCGCCAAAATGGGAGCGATGAGAAACAGCAGCACAGTTGCTGTAAAAACCCACCCCACATAGAACATCACTCTTTCGACCGGCATGGCATATGGCGCGGGCTTGAGCATAGGGATCAACCGAACTTCATCTTGTCGATGCCTACAAGACGATTGTAGACGAAGAATAAAACCATCGTGGCAATAAGCAGAAGGGCGCTCAGGGCGCTGGCCTTGCCCCAATTGTTTTCCTGGTTCATGGCAGACGCGATAATTCCGCTTACCATCTGGTCGCTGGCGCCTCCCACCAACGCCGGCGTGATATAGTAGCCAAGGCTAAGGATGAAAGTGAGCAGGCAGCCCGCGCCGATACCGGGAAGGGTAAGCGGAAGGTAGACACGGAAAAAGGAGTAGAATGGCCCTCCGCCCAGGGAGCGCGCGGCACGCACGTAGGACGGAGAAATGTTCTTCATGACGCTGTAGATTGGCAACAATGTAAAAGGCAACTGAATGTGGACCATTGCCGTGACTGTGCCGAAGCGGCTGAAGATGAGCTTCAGGGGTTCGTCGCTGAGATGAAGGCCCTGGATGAGGTCATTTACGGGCCCATTATCCTGCAGAAGCACATACCATGCAGTCGAGCGGACCAGCAGAGACGTCCAAAATGGCACGAGAACGAAAATCAGCAGAATGTTGGATATCCTCGCAGGCGCATGAGCCAACATGAAAGCCACCGGATAGGCCATCGCCAGTGTAATTAGGGTCACAAGGGAGCTGATGTAGAATGTGCGCCAGAGGACAGTGACATAGACGGCCTGAGACTTGGGCACACTGGCGATGTCTCCATCGCCTGACCGTTCCAGATCAAGGGACCGCAACACATAATAGTCAGTGAAGGGTTTGCCGGATTGCTTGATTTTCGACCAGATCAGGCGGTCTCCCCAGATTTTGTCCGCCTTGATCATTTGGTCCTTGTAGGGTGGCGCGGAAATATTCGCGGCTTTGTTCACGCTGGCGATGACCTTGCTTCGAACGCCAGCAATCTCATAGTTCAAGCGTTTTCCGATCAATGCGGCCGCATTGGTTTCTTTGGCTTTTTTGAAATCCTGAACTAGGGCCGCATATGCCACTTCACTGGGGGTATCTTGGCCGCCCCAGTTTTTCAGTTCGGCAACTGTAAGGGGGAGAGTCTCGGAGATGCTGGGGTCGTGCACTGCGTTGGTTAGCAGCATAACGACTGGAGCGGCGAAGGTGACGATAATAAATAGAAAAAGCGGCAATATCAGAAGAAGCGCACGGAAATGCCCTCTACGTTCCGCGAGAGCGAATTGACGCTTAAGGCCAGTTCCTACTGTGCCAACAGGAGTCATATCTGGATTAATGGAAAAAATGCGGGAGCATTAAGCCCCCGCAATTCCATTCGCAACTATTGAGCGACCCAAACATTGAAACGTTCACGTAACGTGTCAAGGTTGTCGGCCCAGAACGAGGCATTGATAATAAAGGCAGATTTCATGTTGTCAGGGCTGGTTGGCAAATCTGGTGTGATGGAAGGATTTGTATTTTTAATAGCTTCCTTATTTCCTGGACCATAGGAAATATAATTGGTCTGATCAGCCTGCCGGTCAGGGCGTCCCGCAAACGCTATAAAGCGATAAGCGGCGTCACGGTTCTTGGCACCCTTTACGACGTTCCAGCCTTGCCAATCGAGAGCCTGATGGTCCCAGAGTACGACAAATGGCTTCTTGTCTTCCTTGGCAGCCTTGTAAATGCGCCCGTTCCAGGCGGATGTTAGTACAACCTGACCATCGGAGAGCAACTGAGGGGGCTGGGCGCCGGCCTCCCACCAGACAACATCCTTCTTGATGGTATCAAGCTTGGCGAAGGCACGATCCACGCCTTCAGGGGTGGCGAGGACCGTATAGACGTCCTTGATGTCTACCCCATCAGCAACCAATGCCCATTCGAGATTCACAAAGGGGCTCTTCTGCAGGCCGCGCTTTCCAGGGAATTTTTCGAGATCAAAAAAGGCCGTAATTGAAGTGGGCGCTTCCTTCACCTTTGTTGAATCGTAAGCCAGGATTGTGGCATAGAGAATACTTGGAACAACGCATTCGCTGGCATCGGCACTGATGAATTCGTCGCGCTTCAAACCAAGCTTATCCCAGTCGATTTTTTCGACGATACCTTCCGCGCAGGCGGCAATTGTAGTCATGGAGTCATTTTCAACGACATCCCAGGTGACGTTGTTGGAATCAACCATCGCCCGGATTTTTGCAATTTCTCCGTTGAACTCTTCTTCCACGATTTTATCGCCGGAATCTTTCATAAATGGCTCAAAGAAAGCCTTCCGGACGCTATCCTGATACGCTCCGCCCCAGGAAACGACGGTCACGCTGTCGGCAGCTAGCGCTGGCAGCGTCAGAGCAGCCATTATTGCAACTGCCGAAAAAAGTTTCTTGCTCATTAATTTCTCCCATATTGCTACCCAACAAATGGCACCACTGGCCTTGATTGGGTGTGTTTTGACGATGCAGTTTCAGCTTTTTGGTTAGAGGTCTTATCGAGGCCTCAGGTACTCAGGAATATTGAACTCCCGCTTCATCGTCTCCTTAGATCAAAGCCCAATTTTCTAGGGTTAGCAACTGCATCTCTGCACTCCAGACCTCTACATTATGGCCAACGCAGGTATGCATTTTTGGATGTTGTTGTCTCCTTGTGTGCGTCAGATGCTAAAAGTAGCTACAAGTTCTCCCCTGAATTTGTGCGTAGTGCGTAACTCAACTCCTGCCCTGTCCTCCAACTGGGCGGGAGTTTTTATACTGTGAGAGCTTAAGTAACTGTTTTGCCTTAACGTAAGACAGGCGATCATCTATTCCTCATTTTGTGAACTATTTTCTTACTTTTATTCCCCGGTGAATAATATTTTTCTGTGAACCAGTTCG
>JBBRWF010000425.1:0-4443 GCA_038249405.1 Anaerolineales bacterium | reverse complement strand
TTCCCCTGCAGGATGCCCGGATTAACTTTACCAGTTTCAACAACCCATCCATCGAAGAACGTCAAAACTGCCAGGGCTGCCAGTGGAAAAACTGGTGCACCGGCCGCTGCCCCATACTGGCAGGCAACCTGCGCGGCTCCGCCAGCGCCCGCTCACCCTACTGCGCCGTCTACAAAGCCATCTACCCCCAATTAATCCAGCTCGAAGCCGAACGCCTGCTAAAGTACGGAGTACTAGCACAGTAAAAACCAAATTAAACTCCGCAGCATCCTCCCAAATCGTTTACGCGAACTCAGCGGTTATTGCTTGCTTCCCTCCGCTCGCCCTGCGCCCGAATCCCCCCTCCAAAAAAATAAATAAACGGCGCAGCCGTTAGAAATCCCAGGAACCGTGCCGTCCACCCAATCAGCCGGTTCGAATAAACATAATCCAGATCCACATCCGCCGAAAAAGCCCCCAAAAGATAAGGAATCCTCACCCTGCCCGGCACAAACTTGCTCCGCCGTTTTTTAATCCAATCCCGCAGCTCATAAATCCCCTTCCATGCATTAACTTTAGCCCTTAAGACCTCCCTCCCCCGTAAAACACCGTATCCCCACGCAAACAACTCAAACAACAACATCGATGGAAACATCAAGCACAGCATCCCCGCGCTCATCAGCGTCAAAAGTGACAGGTAACGGTTGCGCTCCAGGTAAAAAACCTTATTCAGCCCAAAGCGCGATTCACAGTTATGGTACACCACCGCCCCCGGAACAACCACACAGCGTTTACCAAGCAACCGCACCCTCAGAGAAAGATCAGTATCCTCGTAATACAGAAAAAAGAGACTCTCAAACCCGCCCATCCCTAAAAATAAATCCCGCTCCATCACAAAAGCCGCACCGCTGATGCTGCCCACCTCCATCACAGGCGCCGGGCTCGCAGCCTTCCCCCTTTCCCGCACAAAAGCCACCCCCGAAAGATGGATACTATTCCCACGGCATAAAACCACATCCCGCTTTTCAGCGCACAACAAATCAGCACCCGCACACCCAATCGACCCATCCGATTCCAGCAAACCAACCAGCGGTTCCAGCCAGCCCGCTGATACATACGCATCGTCATTAACAAAAGCAACATATTTACCCTGCGCAATTTTTGCAGCCTCGTTATTCGCCCCCCCCAAATCCAATATTTTCACTGCCTCTTATCAACTTAACCTGCGGAAAATGTTCGCTGATAAAATCGGGCGTTCCATCCCATGAAGCATTATCGTAAACCACAATTTCATAATTGGCATAACTTTGCAGCAGCAAAGCATTCAAACACTCCCCAATAAAATCAATCTCATTAAAAGAAATCACAACCACACTCACCAACGGCCGCTCATTTTGCATAAGATTGATCAACATTTTCCCTATAAAAGGTATTTACTCACCCGCTAAATAGTTAACCGCTTCCTGGCGATCAATCGGTATTCAAAAAAATAAAAATAATTTCCCAAAATCTCCAAAGGTATTGGAAAAATTTCTGTTTTTAACGGTTCAAAGTGATATCGTCGCGCAATCTCACCCAGCCGCGCCAGGTCATAAAAAGTGACATGCGTCCGGTCTGTTGAATACCCATACCGCATCGGCACGATCGTAATCATCATCCCTTCCGGCCTCAAAACCCGCCAAATTTCCCGCAAAGCCCTACCCGGCTCATCCAGATGCTCCAGCACATGCGACAGCACCACCACATCCACCGAGTTCGCCTCCAGCGGAATTTCGTAAACAGAACCCAGTTTCGACTGCAAACCCTTTTCCTTCAAGTAGTTAATACAATAAGGGTTCACATCCACGCCCATATATCGCTGCGGCGCTTCAACATACGCAGCCACCTCGCCAATCCCACACCCCAGGTCCAGCACATCCCCCCGCAAATAAGACCGCAGCGGCTTAAAAAAGAAACTTCTCATCCACATCTGAAAAGCACTGCGAGAAACCAGCCTTTCAAAGTAACTTTTATCGTAAATATCGGTTGCCATCTCTCTTACCTTTTTTTGATTGTAAGGTCACTGTCACCATGCAATATAACCTCACACCTCAGATTCCTTATCTTTCAAAATGCGCTCAACCTTCTGCATCTCACCAATTTCCAGATGCAGCGATTCCCTCGGAATGTTTTGAATATCCACGATCAGCGCCTGAATAAGCAGCTGCGAACCAAGAATCAGCGGCAGAACCGAAATCATCACCGTCCCGGTTGATGCAATCCTGGTAGTGATCGATGAAATATACCAGTGATACAACCCAAAACACCCCCCAAATATACTCAATCCAAGCCCAAGCACAACCAGGATCGAAAACGCCCCAAAATCCCGCAAAAAATACTGCACAAAAAAACGACGCAAAAACCCCGCCAGCAGTCTCGGGGGAAATTCGAACAGCGCCTTCCACTCCGAAAGCGAACTGACCTCATCATTGTATCTCGCCGGAATTTCCACATCCCGTATCACCGCCCGTATCATCCCCAGCTCAATCAACATACTGCTCTCGAAAAAAAAGCGCTTATGGATTTTCGTTTCATCCAGCAAAGCAATGATCCTGCTGTCAATCGCCGTATACCCATTCGTCGGGTCAAAAATATTCCAGTAACCTGAAGCAGCTTTAGTAAGAAAAGACAGCCCCGCGTTGCCAATGCGCCGCACCATCGGCATTGAATTCAGCATTTCTGCATGTAAAAAACGGTTACCCTTGCTGTAATCAGCCTGCCCCGTAATGATCGGAGTAACCAACGAGATCAGGTAAGCCGGATCCATCTGGTCGTCACTGTCCATTTTTACAATGATTTCCGCTCCCAGCTCAACCGCCTTTTTATATCCACTCAAAACAGCCGCCCCAACCCCCAGGTTGATCTGGTGCGTTACCAGCAAAATACGCGCGTCTGCCAGACCCTGCACCAGCGCCGCAGTACCATCCGGGCTGCAATCATTCACCACCACAATCAAGCCCACAAAATCCGGGATGTTTGCCACCACCCTCTGGATAGATTTTTCAGCCCGGTAAGCCGGAATCACCACCGCGATTGCAGGCCTATCTTTTATAAAATACCTGGATTTTTCGATGACCATCTCAACGTCCTAATAAACTGCGCACCTTGTAGACCAGCCCATCTCTACAAGAATAGTTGAAACTCAAATCAGCCGGAAAATCCACCCCCGCTAATTCCCCACCCGGGAAGGTCGCGCTATCTGTTATCCCCAAAGACACCGAATCAATCAACCCGGTTTTTGAAGCAACCGTAAGCAAATATTGTTTGTTCCTCGAGTCTCCCACAGGCGAGAAATTGACAGACTTCCATCTTGATTTATTGTCAACCGAAGCCGCAAAAACCTCATCTTCAACCACAACCTTTTTAGACACAGATTCAACAAGTCTAATAGAAAGCTGGCCGTTCAACTCACCATTTCCTGGCATAAGCAGAATCGATACCCTGCTTAAATCATTACATTCCGCGCTAAAACTCTGTCGAAAAGTACGATCAATCGCTCCAACCGTCTTGGTTGCAAATTCGGATGTTTCTCCAAATACCTGCATACATTCTTTATCCAGAGAGTAATAGGTTTCTCCACAGGAAGTGTAATACCTCAAGTAAATCATTTGAAGTCCAAACGCCGCAACCAATACCAGTAATACCACGCTGCTTGCAGAAAATACCCCCCCCCAGCGGATCTCGCCAAACGGCTTTAAAGATAAAATCAAAACCAACACCAGCGGAAAAATAGGAATAAAATAACGGCCCTGAACACCCATAACAATATAACTTGCCACCGGGCTCGAAAGAAGATACATGATCGTGCTAAGCCCGACAAAATACAAAACCACAATCACCGCTAGAAGCACTTTTTGCCAGGCAGTCAGCTGGAACCCCTTGCCCAGATCAGCAATACCTGCCAGCAGCAGCACAATAATAAACAAAAAATAGACAAATTCGGGCATCGGGCTCACAGGCAAACTAAAAGCACCCACAAAGCCGTAGAGAAAGTACTCGGAATATACACTCAAGGTTGTAAAAAGAACCTTAATATATGCAATAGGATTGATCAGAATGTATGCCAATTGTTGAAACGGAACTATTTCCGTTACACGATGATTTACAAAAGTATTGTTAGAGATCAATTTTGCCCAGCCAAGACCAAGCAAAAGCCCCACCCCCAGCTGGCTGGCAATAAACAAACCCTTTTGTCGTACATCTTTAAAGCGCGCAACAGGTAAAAGAATGGATAAAAAGATAAGCACAAGACTGATAGGCTTTGTCAGCGCCAGCAGCGCGCCAGTCGTCAGGAAAAAAATCCACTCCTTTTTGGATAACTTATCCGGGGAATTTTTCCCAACCAGTACCAGGCTGATATACACAAAGCTCAGAATATTTTGCATGGTATCTGCCGAATAAGAACCCGCCAGATAAAGCGTCATC
>JBBRWF010000424.1:0-4466 GCA_038249405.1 Anaerolineales bacterium | reverse complement strand
TTCAGCACGCTTCATGCCTAGAATTGCCCCGTTGAGGTAAATATTATCTCGGCCGGTTAATTCAGGGTGAAAACCAGTACCCACTTCCAGCAAACTGCCCACCCTGCCGTGCAATATGACCCTGCCCCTGGTAGGATCGGTTATATGCGCTAATACCTTAAGCAAAGTACTCTTGCCCGCGCCATTTCGACCAATTATTCCTACAACTTCACCATGCTTGATCTCAAAGGATACATCATTCAACGCCCAAAGAATATCTTGTGCACTTTCCTTGATAGATTTTTTTTTGACAAAGCGCTTCATGCCAGAAATCAATGCACTACGCAGTGTAGGGTACTGTTCCTGCCGGGACCCAATTCGATACATTTTACCCAGGTTTTCCACTTTTACAGCAATGTCACTCATAGCTACACCACATCTGCAAACGTTCTTTCCATTCGCTTGAAGTAATATAAACCAATTAACAAGAGAACAGAAACAATAAGTATGGATACCACCATCAATTCATCTGGCGGAGCCGCTCCTAACAGTGCCCAGCGGAATCCCTGGATTACACCAACCATTGGATTCAAACCATACACGATTCGCCAGATACCGGTAGGAACCAATCCTACCGAGTATGCCACAGGCGAAGCATACATCCAGGCCTGAATCAAAAATGGGATCATGTGTTGTACGTCACGATACTGAACATTCAGCGCCGAGAGCCAAATTCCCACCGCCAGCGCAGTCAATAATGTCAGCAATATCAAAAACGGCAGCACCAGGATCGCCCAGGTCAATTTAATGTTGTAAAACGCCATCATGCCAACTAATACAATAAACGCGATCAAAAAGTCCACCAGGCCCGCTGCTACAGCCGAGATTGGGATGATCAATCGTGGGAAATACACTTTGGTCAAAAGATTGGAGTTTCCAACAAGGCTGGTGCCAGCGCGCTGCAAGGCTCCAGCAAATAACTGCCATGGAAGCAAAGCGACATAACTGAAAACCGGATAAGGAATTCCGTCAGAAGGAAGGTTTGCCAGCCGGCCAAAAATAACGCTAAAAATCACCATCGTTAGTAACGGCTGCAAAATGGCCCACGCCGCTCCTAAAGCAGCCTGTGCATACCGAACTTTAATATCTCGCCAGGTCAGAAAAACAAGCAGCTCTCGGTAATCCCACAACTCTCGCAAGTGCAGGGAAAGCCACCCATTCGAAGGTTCATAAATTGTCACTGGTAGAGGTGTTTTAGGATTAATGGAATTCATAAAGTAAGTCACACGTAATCTTGATCCTCAAAGGCTTCCCGAATTAAACCTGTAGAACGAGCCGCAGGTATATCGGAAAATATATTAATTATTCCCACTAAATTTCTTTTTGCGAAGGAATATCATGTTTTGTTTCTTGAGAATATTTCGATATATTGGGTGAAGCATACTCTTTGCAATTTTTTTCATTCCAACCTTGCCAGTTAAGAAAATATATTGAATTTTGATTGGGATAAATATTTCTTCCAATCCTGCCATGCTTGCCATTTTTATAATCGATTCTCTTCTGAAACAATTTATATGCTCCAATGGCGCAACAGGGTTAAGAGAGTTTTCTGAGCCCTTTAATGCTTCCCAATCCATTATTCGCAAACTTCGTTTTATATTATTTGAAGACGGAACGCTCACTTTGAGAATTCCGTCTTTCTTCAAAGACCCCTGCAAATAACGTAATGTCTGCAAGGGTTCAGCTATGTGTTCAAAAACTTGTTCAGTATTAATGAAATCAAAGGAATGTTGTGGAATTTCATCCCAGGCAATTACCTTTATTCCATTATTCTTGCCATTTTGAATCTGTTCCTGAGATAGCTCAGTACCAAAGGATTCGACCCCGTAGGCCTTTGCCATTTGAGCCCATTTCCCCCAACCCATCCCAAAATCGAGAAAACGCAACGACGAAGGCATTGCATTCAGGTATGCAATAACCTGCATAATTTCTTGCGCATAATCTGAATAATAATTGAGATCAAAGGCTTCTTGTTGTAGAGCAAATGACCTTTGTGGGTTTATCCAATTACCATAGAGCCTTTCCATTAATAATTCATTTGGAATGTCTCTTTGGAAAATCATCTTACAGTTACCGCATTCACATAAAACGTAATTGGCTTGTTCTAGATACTTAAACTCAATCTTTCCTTGCGGTGAGTAAAAAGCCAACAAATAATCTTTAATCGGCGATTCATCGAAAGGCATTTGGTGTATCGTAGTGAAATTGCCTGACTCACAGGCAGGACAATTTTCTCGCCTAACAAACCAGGGATTTATCATGCACCACTTCTTTGTAAATAGATAATCTCAGAGATGGAAAATTTTGCTATCGCCATAGCAAAACACACATGTATTGGCAACGCACCATAAACTTGCAAAACACGCAAGCTTAATTTTTCGTTACTCTCATAAGAAATAGCGGTGTATAGCAACAAAGTATCCTCAAAAAACATAAAAGTTATTTCTTCTGGCCGGTTCCAAAACTTTTTGTAATCTTTTTCTTCTCACCATCCACATCATAATAATGTGAATATTTGGAAAAATACCGCTGGTAATAATAGCCATATTTACGGCTGCCGGGGTCCACCCCATTCACAACAACGCCCAGAACACGCGCTCCAACCGCACGAAGCTGAGTAATCGATTGTTCAAGTGCAGCAGATTTGGTAGCACCCGGCTTGATCACAATGATCACTCCATCCATTTTGGTAGCGAGAGCAGCAGCATCAGTCACCGAAAGTACCGGAGGAGTATCCACCAAGATCAGGTCATGATCTTCGCTTAATCGTTCAAAAATCAACTCCATCTTCTGCGAAGTAAGCAGTTCTGCCGGGTTGGGAGGCATGCGACCAGATGTTATTACCGATAGCCGCGGCACATCACAACTTTGCAAAACGCCATCCAACACCTCAAGCGGTCTAACAAACAAATCGCTCATACCAATCCGATTAAGCAACCCAAATTTATGATGAACTTGAGGACGTCTCAAGTCTGCATCAATAAGAACTACCCGTTTCTCGCTCTGCGACATTACCACGGCAAGGTTCGTAGACACCGTAGTTTTACCATCCTGTGGTGTAGGGCTGGTGATTAGCACCCGCCGCAAGGGGCTGTCAACTGCTGCATAAGTGATATTAGTTCGCAAGCTTCGAAACGATTCTGCAACTGGAGATCGCGGTTCTGCCTGACAAATAGGCTTCCCCTCTGTAATTTTATGGATAGCGATCATGCCCAACACTGGTAAGTTAAACCTGGCACGAATTTCATCCGGGTTTTTAATCGTATCATCCAGGCTGTCGACAGCAAAAACAGCTCCAGCTGCCAGCACAAGGCCGGCAACAATTGCCAATATTGTATTTCTGGTCGTTGTTGGGCTGACCGGTACACGCTGCACAGTTGCAGGCGCAGACACAAAAATATTTGTACTGGTCTGAGCTTCAGCCAGGCGCACTTGTTCAAAGTTGGTCACTAAGGTTGAATAAAGTCGCCGATACTCAGTTAACCGTGCCTCAAGTTGAACCTTCTGAGCCGAATCACTCTCTTTAGTGATTGCATCTGTTGTTTCATTAATTTGCTGCTCCATATCCGATACCTGCTGCGCCAACCCCTTCTGACTGGCAGCGTATCGCATGGATTGTAATTCTCTGATACGATCAGCAAAAACCTGGCCCAATATATTGGCTATATCAGCTGCTAAAATCGGGTTTGGATTCTTGACAGTAACAACCAATAATTGTGTATTTCGCACAATCTCTACGCTGACCAGATCAGCAAGCTGTTCGGCGGTCATTGTCAATCCAAGTTTATCAATGACACCCTGAAGCACAGGTGCATCCACCAACATTTCCGCATATGTACTCGTCATTGTCTGACCACTGATCATCGCACTGGTATCAAGGCTTCGTATGATCGGTGGATCGCTTACAAGAAGGCGGGTTGATGTTTCATAAATCGGCGTGGAGCGAATAGCGGCTACATAAGCTGCAGCGCCGGCCAACAAACCCGTTAACACAATCAACCATGCCCATGAGCGCAACAAGTATAGATATTCTTTTAGATCAAAAGGTGCTTGCTGTGATTCACTTGCTTCAGTCTCTATCATAAAAAATCCTCTTCTTGCTAAGCGAATTTGAAATTGAATTATAAATCAATCGGAATATTAAGTTATTCTGGCTCAACTTCAAAAATATCTTGGTGAAAATGGCAAATCACCCAAAAGATCTTTATTGCAATAAAGATGTCAGCTAAACCGTTTATTGCCACTCTTTTACCATGCATCCGCCCTTCCGACATCCTTAAGGATCGGACAACGAGAAATATGATAACCCAACCTAATAAATTACGCTTCCCAGCGAAATTAGATAGATTGTTTTTTCTTTTCGAGCTTCGACCCCGATAGCTCTAAAAGAAAAAACAATCTATCTAATTTCGCTGGGAAGCGTAATT
>JBBRWF010000423.1:0-4468 GCA_038249405.1 Anaerolineales bacterium | reverse complement strand
GCGCCTTTTTGTAGAGATTCAAAACGCAAGCAGCCTGCCTGCTGCCGCCGGGTCGAAAGTATTAACCTGGGTCGGGGGCAAAGAGAACCGTACCTATATGGCGCGCACCTGGCTTACCCAGCGCGGTGCTTTTCCGCTCGGACCGACCACGCTTGGCTCAGGTGACCCATTTGGTTTTTTTACCATCCACAAAACTTTCCTGCCGCAGGCTTCACTGCTTGTTTTGCCTCTCATCATCCCAATTTCTGACTTTCCATCACCAGCTGGGCTGCTTCCGGGTGGCAGAGCCATCCAACGCAAATCATTTGATGTGACCCCCCACGCCAGCGGCGTGCGTGAATACATGCACGGCGATGCCCTCAAGCGTATTCATTGGCCCTCTACTGCCCGCCGTGGGAAGCTGATGGTCAAGGAATTTGAACAGGATCCGCAATCTGAATTATGGATATTTTTAGACGCCCAGAGAATTGTGCAATCGCAGTTGCCCTATGAACCGCCACGTGCGCGCGACAACTGGGTTTTTACCCGGCGTCCTGAAATCCATATCCCGCCTTCCACACTGGAGTTTGGCATCAGTATCGCTGCTTCACTCGCGCATTACTTTGTTGCCCAACGCCGGGCAGTTGGATTTGTGACTTATGGGCCCATCTACACTGTCATTCCTGCCGAAAGAAGTGAGCGGCAGGAAAGTAAGGTGCTCGAAACACTCGCCTTTGTAAAAGCCGAGGGCAGCCTGCCGCTTGCCAGCCTGGTGGATTTGCAAGCGCCTCAGATGCCGCTCGGCTCGAGCGCTGTGTTGATTACCCCCTCTGTGCACGATGAAGTCATTCTGGCGGTCGAAATGCTTCAGCGCCGCAATCTGCGTCCGATCATACTCTTATTGATGGCGCACAGTTTCGGGGGCTCCGAAGGCTCCGAAGAGTTGGCGTCCAGGCTTGAGCAGCGCGGCGTACCAGTTTGCAAAGTGTATAATAATGCTCAATTGGATCAGGTATTGGCAGGCTTCGCCGCCATACACCGGCAGCAGGAGAATAGATCATGGCGAACACACCCATCCACACTCTCGATTTAAACTTTCAAGGACGACCGCTTGCCATTGCTTCCTACATGCTGGAGCACAGTGCTGGCGTTGTGTTGGTCGAATCCGGACCTGGCTCCACGCTTGAATCGCTCCAATCTGTCTTGCAAACGCATGGTTACGGCTTGAAGGATGTTACCCATGTGCTGCTTACCCATATTCACCTTGATCATGCTGGAGCAGCGGGTGCCCTGGCTGCTCATGGCGCGCAGATTTATGTTCATCCTGTGGGCGCGCCGCACATGCTCAACCCTCAGAAGCTGCTGGTAAGCGCTGGGCGTATCTATGGCGACCGCATGGACACTTTGTGGGGCCAGTTCCTTGCCGTTCCAGAAGAAAAGCTGACAGTTTTACACGATAATGATGAGGTTGTGGTGGGTAAACTGCGCTTTCGTGCTCTTAATACTCCTGGGCATGCCGAGCATCATTACGCTTATCAGTTTGAAGACCTGTGCTTTAGCGGTGATGTGGGTGCGGTGCGCATACCCGGTTACCCCTATTTGCGTTTGCCCATGCCGCCGCCGGAATTCAACCTTGAAAAGTGGCGCGAAACTCTGCTTTCTTTGCGAAAAATGAATTTCAAGCGTATTGCTCCCACTCATTTTGGGATTTTTGATGATGTGGAATGGCATCTCGATTCTATCCATACAGCCTTGGAAGAAGTCGAAGCCTGGTTGCTCCGTAACATGCCGGGCGATCCGCCCCTCGAAACTTTGAAAGACAGCTTTTTGGCCTGGATGGATGAACAAGCCAGCCGCGAAGGCTTGGACCCTCTCGTTGCTGAGGCGTACACCCTCGCCAATCCTTTGGGCATGTCTGTGGACGGGCTGGTTCGTTACTGGAAAAAGATTCGCACTGCTCAAACCTGAACCAGGTCGTTTGGGTACGATTGTCACGTGCACACAGTGACACAGGGTCTGTGCCCTAAAAAAACCCTTGTGATACAATTTACATACCCATCCGGGGCGTAAAAGTCTACGCCTCCTGCTTTGTTGCAGCTTGCTTGGCTAGTTAAAATTCACTGCCGGTTGATGGCAAAAATTGCAAAAAATATTAAGGAGACAGTCATTAATGAAACATTTCCTCGATGTGTCCGATTATTCTCCGGCAGAAATTCAGGATATTCTGGATCTGGCGATCAGGCTTAAGAAAGAGTATTTCGCGGGGGGCAACAAACCGCTTTTTAAGGGCAAGGTGCTGGCTCTCATTTTTCAAAAACCCAGTCTGCGCACACGTGTCTCTTTTGATATGGCCATGCGCCACATGGGTGGCGATGCTCTCTATTTGTCTCCGGCTGAAATTGGCCTCGGCAAACGTGAATCCATTGCGGATGTATCGCGTGTGCTTTCGGGATATGTGCAAGGCATGATGGCCCGTGTTTTTGAACATGAGCATGTGGTTGAGTTGGCTAAATGGTCTTCTGTGCCAGTCATCAATGGCCTGAGCGATTTTAGCCATCCCTGCCAGGCCATGGCAGATGCCCAGACAATCATTGAGAAATTTGGCAGCCTCAAAGGACTGACCGTCACATATGTTGGCGATGGCAACAATGTAGCTGTCTCCCTCATGCACATTTCTGTCATGCTGGGCGCGAACTTCACGATCGCCAACCCCGCCGGCTACGACATGCCCCAGGTTGCCCAACAGACTGGCGCGAAACTGGCACAGGCCAGCGGTGCGAAAATTACCTATTTAACCGATCCCCACGAAGCAGTCAAAGGTGCTCAAGTTATCTATACCGACACATGGACCAGCATGGGGCAGGAAGAAGAGACCGCCAAACGCGAAGCGGTATTCCCACCCTACCAGGTCAATGCCCGGCTGGTCAGTGAAGCCGATAAAGATGTCATCGTCATGCACTGCCTCCCGACTCACCGTAACCACGAGCTCACGGACGATGTAGCCGATGGCCCGCATTCCGTGATCTTTCCGCAGGCCCACAACCGTCTGCACGCCCAAAAAGCTGTGCTGGCGCGTTTGTTTGAAGTAGCCTGACCCTGTTTAATTTTATCTAGAAATGCCTCTCGACTGCGTGGCGCTCGGGGCGAGCCAATTATCTATTTTGAGAGGAACAACCATGAACACGCAGGAATATATTCAAATTGAAGAACAATATGGCGCTCATAACTACCATCCCCTGGATGTGGTGATTGAGAAAGCCGAAGGTGTTTGGGTCTATGATGTTGAAGGCAACAGATACCTGGACTGCCTCTCTGCTTATTCAGCAGTAAACCAGGGACATGTTCACCCCAAAATCCTGGCAGCCATGCTGGAGCAGGCCAAAAAGGTGACCCTCACATCGCGCGCATTTCGCAACGATCAGCTCCCCTTGTTTTACAAGGAAATCTCCGAGATTACCGGCTACGAAATGTCGCTGCCTATGAACTCTGGTGCAGAAGCAGTCGAAACAGCGCTTAAGTTGGCGCGTAAATGGGCCTATACTGTCAAAGGCGTTCCGCGTCACCAGGCCGAAATTATCACCGCAGCCGGAAATTTCCACGGTCGCACCATTTCCATTGTTTCTTTCTCTACTGAGCCGTCCTATCGAGAAGATTTTGGGCCGTTTACCCCCGGATTTGTCACTGTCCCCTATGGTGATGCTGGCGCGATAGAAAAAGCGATTACCCCCAATACCGCCGCCGTTATGCTGGAACCTATTCAGGGTGAAGGTGGTGTCATCATCCCACCGGCCGGTTATCTCAAAAAAGTGGCCGAGATTTGCAAGAAAAACAACGTGCTATTCATCGCTGATGAAATCCAGACTGGATTATGTCGTACCGGCAAGCTGTTTGCCAGTCACCACGAAGATGTTCGCCCAGATGTGGTAGTGATCGGCAAGGCCCTTTCAGGCGGTTTTTATCCGATCTCTGCTGTACTGGCGGATAAAGCTGTTTTGGGCATTTTTACCCCTGGCGAACATGGTTCCACTTTTGGCGGAAATCCGCTGGCGGCTGCAATCGCCCGCGCAGCCCTCAGCATCTTGGTGGAAGAGAAGCTGGCCGAGCGTGCCACTGAATTAGGGAACTACTTCATGGAGCAGCTTTCCGAGATACCCAGTAAACATGTTAAAGAAGTGCGCGGACGTGGTTTGTTGATTGGGGTTGAACTGAATAAAGCTTCAGGTGGAGCGCGTCGTTTCTGCGAGGCATTACAGCGTAAGGGCATACTGGCGAAGGAAACGCACGACTATGTAATTCGTTTCGCACCTCCGCTGGTGATAGACAAAGCAACCATCGATTGGGCTTTGCCAGTTGTCCGGGAAGTTCTGCAAATGGTGTAAAGTTTTATGGGGGCGGCTCTAGGAAGAGTCGCCCCCATTTTTATGGGCGGTTTTGATTACCGTCCTTACTTGCGGGGCGGCTAAGGGAGTCGTCCCCTTTACAGGAGGTT
>JBBRWF010000422.1:0-4471 GCA_038249405.1 Anaerolineales bacterium | reverse complement strand
AGTATTAGGGCTGTCGGGGCTTCTTGGCGCAGGAAAAACGGAAATACTTGAATCCCTTTTCGGGATATCAGCGCTTGAGAAGGTCGAAGGAATGCTTGCTCTTGATGGCCGGGATATTCGGTTCTCGCAAGCCTATCAGTCAGTTGAGGCAGGGTTTGCAATGGTGACTGAAGACCGAAAACGGGATGGGTTACTTCTGGAACACAGCCTCGAAGCAAACTTCCTATTACCAAACCTGAGAGATTTGCCAGAATATCCATTCTATAACGTTGCTCGTGCTCGCAAAGCGGCAATTGCATATTGTTCGACCTATGACGTGCGGTACAAAAGTGTAAATCAACTTGCCGGCACATTGAGTGGGGGGAACCAGCAGAAGATAATTATTGGAAAATGGCTACTGCGTAAGCCAAAAATATTCTTGCTTGATGAACCGACTCGAGGAATTGATACGGCCGCCAAAGCCGATATTTACAAATTAGTACGTGCCGCTACTGAGAATGGACTTACGGTAATCATCGCTAGCGCGGAGATAGACGAGCTTATGCTCTTATGCGATCGGATTTTGGTTTTATGCGCTGGTCGTATAACAGGAACCGTAATGCGTCGAGAATTCTCGAACGATCTACTATGCCGGCTTGCTGCCGATCATCTCTAATATATGTGACATATCCCATGAAAACTATGACCTTCGATCAGTTTCTCCAAGAAACAAAATACTATATTGGCCTGATTGTGCTTTTGGTGATTGGGGCGTTGTCCTCCCCGATTGATGCGGATGGGGGAAATATTTTTCTAAGTGGAAACAATCTATCGGACGTATTTCGACAGGTATCCAACATTGGAATTATTTCCATCGGAATGACCCTAGTCATTATTGCGGGTGGTATTGATTTATCTGTTGGAGCAATCGTGAGCCTGGGAAGTGTGCTGGCGGCAATTTTGTTAACTGAAGCGGGATGGAATTCAGCTGCAAGTTTCGGTGTTATAACAAGCTCCCTGGCCGTTTTTGTTATTGTTCTTATGACATTGCGCCTAACGCGCCCAAAAATTCTAATAGGTAGTGATTCCGAAAAATCGAAAAGGTGGCCGCTGATCGCTGTGGCCCTTACGGTAACCACAGCCTTCGTTGGGCTAGTTGTCAATCAAGTTCCAACCAAAATGTCGGTACTGCTAGTTTTGTTTTTTGTTCCTTTGGCGGGTGCTACCGTCGGCGCAATTAATGGTTTGGTCATTACTCGGGGGAAAATCCAGCCATTTATCGCAACACTCGCCAGCATGGTAGCAATACTCGGAACAACTAAACTTATATCTGGGCAAGATGCCGCCGTCCGTGCGATCTATAGTTCAAATTCGTCAAAAAATATTGAAATACTTCGATCACTTTTGTTCGAGGTAGTGCCAGTACCTGCGCTATTCTTTTTGGTCGTCACATTGATTTTCGGCTTTGTTCTGAGCCGTACTGTATATGGAAAGCATCTCTACGCTATCGGCGGAAACGAAAAATGTGCGCGACTTATCGGTCTGCACGTGGATCGCTCAAAGTTGATTACATATGCCGTATCGGGCTTTCTTTCAGCACTAGTTGGCGTATTGTTTGCGGCTCAGTTCAGGCAAGGAAAGGCAGACGCAGGACAGGGATGGGAACTGGACGCCATCGCTGCTGTGGTCATTGGAGGCTCGGCACTGACCGGTGGTCAAGGGCGTATTTCAGGCACAGTGGCTGGCGTGCTGATTTTCGGATTTCTTGGCAACATCTTGCTGCTCAACAACATCGACAGCAATACACAATTGTTGCTAAAAGGGATCATTATTCTTGTGGCCGTTTTTATGCAACAGACACCGCTTTCAGCACTGGCTTTTTGGCGAAAGTAACCGAAAGGCGAATGCGCGTCGAGCCGGGTCAGAGGACTCAGTGAGGAAGAATTACAGCAGATGCGATTATTGAAAATCACTGCAAGAACGGCAGGCTCAGGTTCTCCAAAAACGGATAGCGTTCTAACGATGAAACTGAATCAACTGAAGAAAATTCGACCAAATGAGATCAGTGTCTCAAGTCGCTTGGCATTGCCTATTGCGATCTCCATCATTACCTTGTTGTCTATCGGAGTCACGCCATGATCGATCAGCCCCTAATTGAAGACTTCTCGAGACCTTCTTTGGACCCACGACTTGTATGGCACTGTGCTCCAAAGCATTGGCTAGTCGATCCGGATAGCCGCTGCCTCCGAGTCAAACCAGAGGCTGCAACCGACTTCTGGCAGCGCACCCATTACGGGTTCGAGGTAGACAATGGACACTTCCTTCATCTTCGCGCCAAAGGTGATTTTGTCCTTACGACGATGGTCACCTCGCGATCAGTAAACCAATATGACCAGGCCGGCATCATGGTGCGAATATCCCCTGCGTGTTGGTTGAAGACATCGGTCGAGTTCGAGCCGGACGGCTCAAATCGACTAGGCGCAGTTGTGACCAACGCGCAGTACTCCGATTGGTCCACTCAGTCAGTCCCCAAAGAACTTCAAACAGTTTGGTTTAGGGTTCGTGCAGAAGATTGTGACTACATCGTCGAGTCGTCAGCCGACGGAGAGCACTGGGAACAGCTGCGTATGGCGCGTCTATTGGAACGGCCCTCCGTCAGTACCGTGAGTTGTGGTTTATATGCCTGCAGCCCGAAGGCCGCAGGGTATGAAGCGATATTCTCGTATCTAAAATTTGAGCCTGGCCGCCTTGCCTAGGCTTTCAGTACGGTTAATCCGCAGAAGACTAATTCTATAGAAACACAGAATAGATTCAATGCAACCGCTTATCGCTTACGCCGCGCTGGCGTCCTTGAAAACTCAAGTAGTTCGGAAGTCCCGACTTTGTTTCCAGCGCCGTTTTGCAGTTCTGACCTGGTTACGCAGCCCTTCGTTGCTGAGCCCTAGCACTCTGGTCACGCGGCAAATGGTCTATTAATCCTGGATGTAGTTTGCCATCAGGTTGTTTTGTTCTGCGTTAATCAATCTCGTTTTAGGAAACCATCTACCGTGACAACTCAATCAATACAGGAAATTGCCAGCCTCATCGCGTGTGGTCAAACAAGCATCGGGATCGAACTGGGATCGACCCGTATCAAGACCGTCATGATCGGTCCGGACAATTCGCCGATCGCCTCGGCAAGCCACGACTGGGAAAACGCCTTGGTCGACGGCATCTGGAGTTATTCAATCAAAGACATCTGGAGCGGGGTTCAGTCTAGCTACAAGCAGCTGGTGGACGAGGTCAAGACGAAGTACGCGGTGGAGATCAAGAGTACGAAGTCCCTCGGGATCAGCGGCATGATGCACGGCTACCTGGCCTTCGACAAAGACGACAACCTGCTGGTGCCCTTCCGTACCTGGCGAAACAACATCACTGGGCAGGCTTCCTCGGCTTTGACGGAGCTGTTCCAGTATCCGATTCCCCAGCGCTGGAGTATCGCGCACCTCTATCAGGCGATCCTGAATGGCGAAGAGCACGTTAAAGACGTCCGCTTCATCACGACCCTGGCCGGTTACGTTCACTGGAAACTAACGGGACAGAAAGTCTTGGGGGTTGGCGAGGCGTCGGGGGTATTCCCAATCGACCTGAAGACGAGTGCATTCGACTCAAGAATGATTGGCCAGTTTGATCAAAAGGTCGCATCCTTGAGTTTTCCTTGGCAGTTGGGCGAGATCCTTCCCAGCGTCCTTCTGGCCGGCGAAAAAGGCGGGGAACTCACAGCGGAAGGGGCGCGACTCCTCGATGTCAGTGGCCAGTTAGGCGTCGGGGTTCCGTTCTGTCCGCCGGAAGGTGATGCGGGCACCGGAATGGTGGCGACTAATAGCGTTTCCACCCGTACAGGAAACGTTTCGGCCGGCACCTCCGTGTTCGCGATGATCGTGCTTGAAAAGGAATTGTCCAAGGTCTATTCGGAGATTGACCTGGTCACGACGCCGCACGGGAAGCTGGTCGCGATGGCGCACTCCAATAATTGCTCCTCGGAATACGATGCCTGGATCAGCCTGTTCGATGAACTCCTCAAAGCATTCGGCTCGACGGTGGACAAATCGAAACTGTACGAAACGCTTTTCGACTTGGCGCTCACAGGCGACCCAGACGGAGGCGGTCTGCTGGCCTACGGCTATGTTTCAGGCGAACACATGACGCACTTCGAAGAAGGACGTCCAATGTTCGTGCGCTCGCCAAACGGCAACTTCAATCTCGCCAATTTCATGCGCGTTGAGCTTTATACCGCGCTGGGCGCGCTGCGCACCGGGCTGAACATTCTCTTCGAAAAAGAGTCGGTACAAGTGGATCAGATCCTCGGACACGGTGGTTTCTTCAAGACCCGCGAAGTTGGGCAGAAGATCATGGCGGCGGCCGTCAACGTACCGGTATCGGTGATGGAGAACGCCGGAGAAGGTGGCGCGTGGGGGATTGCGCTCCTGGGGGCGTACATGGCAAATCGGGT
>JBBRWF010000421.1:0-4478 GCA_038249405.1 Anaerolineales bacterium | reverse complement strand
ATTGCTCAACAAGCCAGCCCCGGCAGAAGCAACCGTTCTAAAAATCCGAGGGGCAATACCGGTCTTTTCCTGATAAAGTTCATGGATCCGTTGAGAAAACACATCCACCTGCTCCGTCTTTACCAGGGCCACCATGCAACCGCCAAACCCTGCGCCGGCCTGCCGGCAGCCGACAATACCCGGGCTTTTGGATGCGGCATCAACCATAGCTTCCATGGCGGGGGCGCCAATTTCAAACAGGTCACGCGCGCCAGCATAAGAGTCCAAATATAATTTTGCGAGGGCTGCCTCATCGCCGCTTTCCAACGCCAGCGCCAAGTCAAGCACTCGTTGATTTTCCTCAATGATGAAACGGCATCTGTGGGCGATAATTTCAGGCATTTCCTGCTCATGGCTGGCAAACTGTTTAAGATTGACGTCTCTCAAAGCCTGTACCTGGGGATAAGCTACATTTAACAGTTGAACTCCAGCTTCACACTGTTGACGCCTGTCATCATATTCCGACCCAATCAACCTGCGTTCAGCGCGGGTGTCACAAATGACAACTTGCAGCCCGGCAGAAATCTGGACGTTTTCACTGGTTAAATTTCGACAGTCCAGCATTAATGCACAGCCGGCTTTCCCCATTGCCGAACTATATTGATCCAGGATGCCGGTGCGCACCCCAACAAATTCATTTTCGGCCATTTGACCATAGAGAGCCATTTGAACAGGGTCCAGGGTAATATGGCTGACTTGCTGAAAGACAAGTGCGCTGGCCATTTCCAAAGCGGCGGATGAGCTTAAACCGCTGCCAAACGGAATGGTGCTGTGAATCAGGCCATCGAAACCTTGCAAGGAGTAACCGGCATCCTGGAGTACTTTCGCCACACCCCGGATATAGTTGCTCCACTTTGTACCGTCATCCCTGGCAAGGTTGTCCAGATTAAAGCAGCTTTCTCCAGGAATATTCAAGGATTTGATGCAGACCTGGCGGTCATGGCGTGGGCGCGCAGCGATCCAAGTATCTTCGCTGATGGTCATGGTCATTACAAAACCCTGGTTGTAATCCGTATGGCTGCCCATCAGGTCAACCCGGCCGGGCGCACGCATCCAAAGTTCCGGTTGCCCGCCAAAAAACTTTTCAAATTGATTGGTTATTGTTTCTTTGCGTTTATCAAATTGCATGCCGGTTTCCTGGGTTTAGTGTGTAACGCCAAACGCTTCCAACATCGCAACAATGTTTTCCATCGGAATGTCTGTCATCATACGATGAGATGGCGCAAGCAGCAATCCGCTGCCATCTGGAGCAAGGTCTTTGATACAGGCGGCAACGGCTTTGGTGACATCTTCCGGGGTTCCGTGGGGAAGCACGGTCTGGGTGGATATGCCACCATAAAATGCAAGTTTGCCCTTGAAGTTTTCGTACAACCATGTGTGATCCAGAACTTCTGGCTGGACAGGATTCAAGGCAGTCAGACCAATTTCAACCAGGTCCGCGATGATCGGTTGGATTTGCCCATCCGAATGCATCAAAATCGGCAGCCCACGTTCAACGAAGGGCGCAAACATTTTTGCCAATCTTGGCTTGATGTATTTTCGCCACATGCGAGGTGAGAACAACATATTCTTTTGAGCGCCATAATCGTCACCAAAATAACCACCATCCACACCCAAGTCGATATATTGGTGAATTAGCTTTAGTTGGATATCAGTGATGCGATCCAGAAGCTCTTCGGTATACCCGGGGTCGGTACCCATATCCATAAAGAATTGTTCGAATCCGCGCATCGTCCAGGCTCGTTCAAAAAGCACGAAACCGAAATTTGGAGTGATGAAGTATTCCTGTCCTTTTTCTTGAATAACAGCGCGGGCTTTCGTAAAAAGAGATATGTTGAGCGGGTCTGGCCAGGCAAAGGCATCCAGGTCCTTGTTTTCTTTAAGCGGGCTGACGGCCGCGAAGTAACCTTCTTCCTTGGTATCAAATCCTACGCCCCACCAATCAAATTTTACTTTCCCATCCGGGCTAAAATTTGGTTGGTGATCCAGTTCAACGCGCAGCATGTGATTGCCTAAAAAAGCGGGAAGTTTGTCCCTTGGGGCCTGAAAATATTCAGCTAATAATTGCCCCATCCCATCCGTATAGTTAATTTGAGAGGGAATATGATCAACTTGCTCGTGCCGGAGCGCTTTCATCATCCGTTCTTTTTTTGTTATCACCATTTTTGGTTCCTTTGGTTAGCGACGTTGAAGATCAAAATCTTTTTGAGCAGTTTCCCGCCCCAATACCTGGCGAACAAAATCGGGCCACCAATTAAATTGTTCGCCGCGATCCACGTAAGCATCCAGAACACCAACCGTGGATGCGCGAATTTCCAAGCCATTTTTAACTGCATCACCGGAAGTTAATCCCGTTTTGGGCAGAAGCCATTTTCGCCCGTTATGGACATGCAATACCTCATCTGCCCAGTCATAATCCTGGATCAACATTGCCAGTGGGTCGTCGGCGTTTTTACTGATCTGATATTCAAATTTTTTGCCAGTTTTGGCTGGCATCAGGTTTTGTTCGATCGCATAAAGCACATTGTGGGCATCTTGAATGGCGAGTTGGTTCAAACGCAGTGACATGCCCGGGTGAATTGCGATCAATTTTTTCCAATCCACACCCCTGTTTTCAAAATAGATTGTTCCAAGCATGGCATGGCGGACCTCATCCCATAGCTGGCGGGTCATTTCCACGTAATATTCCCAGGGTTCACCCTGTACCTGGGCAATGATGCGGGTCATATATTCAGGCACATCCATCTCAACGATCCGCCGGCACATCAAGGCCAGGATGCGTTCATCGGAAGGCACATCTTCATTCAACGAAACCTGGCGCTGTGGATTGGTAAAATTCCAGCGCATGACAAAGCGTTCATCGCGCTGTGGGAGGAAATCGGGGATATAAGGCGCTGCCGCGCATGAGGCGGGCATCTCTACCGGTTTCTCCTGATCGCCCATAATACCGCCCATGTTTTGCAGAAAAGCCAGAAGATGGATGGTCCAGGCATTAGCTTGTGATTTTTCATCCGGTGTCTGGGTAATAGCAGCGACTGCAGCCATCCCCCAGGCCATTTGGTCTTCTTCGTCCACCAGGATATGTTTTATCATTCTGTGTGTAGGATGATCGATGACAGGGTGACTATTTTCAAAATGAGAAAGGTAGGCCTGGTACAGGGCTGGTCTGAGCACACCATAAAGGCCAACAATTTTTTCGAGCGAGTTTTTTGCTGTCAACAACTCTTCGAAAAAAGCATCAATTGCGGAATCCGGGCTGACATCCATGCGAGGCAGGGGGTTACGCATTTCGCTCACCCTTGTGCGCAAGTCGGCTGCATGTTCCGCGTCCAGGCTTAAATGCAGGCCAAAGGCTTCCTTGATTTCCCACTCGGGAGTTGGGGCCAGCCAATAAAGACCCACTTCCATTAATCGCTTTTCAATCCAGGCATAACGCAAAAACCGCATAACGTTTTCTTCAACGTTGTAACCGCTTTTTGCAGCTGCCTGATATGTTGCCAATCCTGCCAGAGCTGGTATTTGCATGGAAAAGTCTCCTGATAATAATAAAGTGAAACTGCCAATAATTTGAAACCAAACTAGATTTAATGGTCAGCCTCGGGATGGTGATGCTGTCGATTTACGGATGACCAGCGATGTCTGGACAACTTCAGCACTTGGTGAAAATCCATTGCCCTTTTCCTGATTTTCGAGGGATTTAAGTAAGAGATGCATCGCCAGATCACCAATTTCTCGGCTGGGCAGGGCGACGGTTGTGAGAGGTGGTTCGGTTTCCTTGGCCAACCAAATATCATCCAGACCCACAATCGAAATATCCTCGGGAATCCGGATGCCACGTGACCTGAGTTCTGTCATGGCACCAATTGCAGTCAAATCATTTGCCGCAAAAATCGCGGTCGGCATTTTGGGAAGGTTCAAAAGCTGTAAGACAGCCTGTCGACCACCGTTTATTTCCAAGTTGCCTTCTATAATCGTCACATCTGCTGATGAAATCCCGTGTTTGTTGAGGGCTTTCAAAAAATTATCACGGCGGGTTTGGGAAGTTTGAAGGTGTAAAGGGCCGCTGAGATGGGCAAAGCTCTTATGCCCCAGATTGACGAGATGGTTGACGGCAGCTTCAATTCCTGTCTGAAACTCAACCCTAATCGTATTGATATCTTGACTTGCCTGCTTGACAGTCCAGTCGAGCGTTACAACTGGCACGTTATTATTTGCCAGCTCGAGCAACCATTCATCCGACATTCCACTGGACATGATCAAAACGCCATCCACCCGTTTATCGATCAGGGAGCGGATAATAGTCAAACCACGTTTCACGTCGTAGTTTGTATTGCACAAAAAGATGTCATAACCATTCTCGAAGGCATGGGCTTCAACCCCGTGGATCACCTCCGCGTAAAAGGGGTTTGCCACATCGGAGATTAACATCGCAGCGGTAT
>JBBRWF010000420.1:0-4479 GCA_038249405.1 Anaerolineales bacterium | reverse complement strand
TGCTGAATTTAGAAAAGGCCGGTAATAGGGAAGGAAAGAGTGGTTTTCGAGCATCGTGGCAGCCTTGATCTCATTTCCGGGTGGCAGCTGAGCCATGAAATAAGCCAGACGAGCTGGCACATCGACTGCCACTCCATCAATTCGTTTCCCAAATAAATCTTCTCCAATTGCATTTTTGTGTGGATATTTCATCCGCTCGGCATAACGGTAGCACAGGCTGTCAAAGGTTTCGTCTGGGTAAGGAGCTGGAAACCAGCCAATCATGACGAACTCCTGGGTGCGAAGAACTCCAGGCCGGGTTTTATCCAACCGGCTTGTTCGAGAACCTGGTAAGTGGTCAATTTTCTACCAGACTCTTTCATTGCCAGGTAACGTAAATCATCTTCAGGCGTCTTTACATCGGAAGCCGCTCGCGCTGAGCGATCTGGGGGACTGGCGACTTTGCCTCGACAAACTGGATCAATCTGGCTCTCAGGCAGTTTCACCGGAGGGAGGCATGGGTCGAGCGCAATCTCGGTGGAGACTTCCGGCTGGCTGGCCTTTTTGTTCAGTTGGTCCAGGTTTCTTCCATAACAAAGGTCCAGGTCCACCAGTTGAATGTCGGGGACCGTCTTGAGCTTTTGCCAATCGTCGGTCCGTAAAGCCTCCAGAACCTCCCGCGCAAACCTGAAACTATCCAGGGCGACCGAGCGAATGATGGCCGGTGTCACAGTTTCTATTCCGGTGGCGATGGCGCGCATTTGAGCCAACAAATAGGCCTTCACAGCAAAGTCGGTAATCCCCTGGCTGACTTCGTAAAGAGCCTCTGTCAGTTGCGGGGTCAGTGGAGTTGGCTGGCGCAAGTATTGGTAGCGCCACAGTGTTTCCACAAACATTTGCCAGACTTCATCCGGCTGCATTCTTTCCCAAACAAAATCACCTTGCCCGCTGGCGCGGCGGGCCTGGCGAAACTCGCCGGTCAAGATTGGCAGCGCTTTGTAGGTACCCACCAAGACCACTGGCATGCCCATCGTATTGACTAACTGCACAAAGAAATTAAGCATCCGGCTGACCCCGGCACTTTTGGCAACCGAAAGATGCTGGATCTCATCAATCACCAGGCAGCCGATGCCGTGCAGGGCCGTCAGGCGTTTCATGCGTCCCAATAATTCGTCAATGGAGGCGTGTCCATAGCGTGAATAGTTCTCGTAGTAGTGAGTGCCCAGAATTTCATCCAACTCCTGGCAGAAATTCACGCATAATCCTTTAATCGATCCATCAAAGGGACAGTCCAACTTCAACCACACGACTTGGACAAAGCTGAAATCGCGTTCGTCGTAGCGGTGATGGATAATTACCTGGGGATACATCCGGAGTATGGCCTCCATTGCCGTGCTTTTGCCAATCCCGCTGATACCCACCAGGTTGAAACCGGTGGCAATGGTTTGCAAACGCGGCAGGTTCGCAATGGATTGGACCCGCTGATCCACTTCCCGCCAGTAACCGTAGGTTATCGGGTTGCGAGCCAGGTAACCCGCCCGCAGCAAACGTGACAGTCGTTGCTCCAAATCGAGATGGACCCAATTGGGCTTGAATAATTGGTTGGCGTTATAGATCAGGTGCAGCCTAATCTCATTGGGGAGTTGGCGCTGACTTTCCTGATATTCAGGATAATATGCCAGGCGTTGGTACGCTTCTTCTGCCGAATAGATTTTCGGCAGAGCTTCGATCAAGGGGTTTTGGCGATAGGTGGGGATCAGGGGGTCCTGATAACTGGCTTGTTCCATTTGGCCCCGCACAATCCGAGGTACGCAGAGCTCATTCATGTTTCAGGATCTCCTCATCTAATTCCCGCAGCCAGGCAATCTTACGCGGAGCAGGAATATATTCAGGTTCTTTTTCGGGCTCGTTCAGGTTCATATTTTTGCTGGGAGGTGAGGCGAGTTCCCACGCCCCAGTTTGACGTTCCTGTTCCCGTTCTTGGGATCGATTCTCCCGAATATCTTTCAGGATCTCTCTTTTGCTTTGACCTTTGCGTTCAGCCAAAGCGCTCTCTTGGGCAGGTTCCACGATGTCGGCGACGTAGGCGTCCAGCGCCGCCTCGGCTTGCTGCTGGCGCGTTCGGCGAGCCGGTTCTTTCTGGCGTTCTAGCTCATCCAGATCCAAGATTTCAGACCAATCGCAACCTTTGAGAGCTTTGTCATTGGCATGCAAGAAACAAGGCTCCAATTGTTGGCCATGCTCCAGGCGGAGATAGAGGATGTCCAGTCGTCGTGGATCGTAGGCCACCTTAATCTTCCAGCGCCCAATGGCCCGGGCGCGCACATACCATTGCTCGTCGCGCGCCTTCTGGCAGTCGTATTGTCGTTGCCGGAAGATAACCCCTCTTTCGGTCACAGCAGCTTCCGCTTCTGGCAAAAGATTCAACCGGATGAGATCGGCATCCATCTGGCGTAGTTGTCCCACCCGGTTGTGCAAACCCCAATTCCACAAATCCAGTGGGTAAGGCTCAACATGATCGCTCAGCATCGCTTCGTCCCGGCGATATTCCTTGAGTTCGTGAAAGCGGTTGTGGAACAAGAACTGGCGGATCATCAAGCTCCGAAATTGGTAGAGAGTCAGACAGGCATCTAGACGATAGTCATGGTTGCCCCTTTCGCGAGGCAAATGAACGGCCCCGGGTATCCAGTGGATGACCTGGTCATTTGCCAGGCGAAAGCTGCGCTCCACAATAGCCTTCCATTCTGCTCGATAGGGTGCCGTATTTGAAATACTCACCCCCAACCCATTTACCACCTGGTCTGCGTTGTACCCTTCCATCTCCCCACGATCTGCTAGAATCTCTTTCGGGAGGTGCTGAACCGGCCAATCCTGGCTGGCGATGACAATCCCATATTCGGCGCAAAAGGCGACTTTATCGCTGGTTGCATTCTCCAGCGCCAACATAGCTCCCAGCCAACTGGGGCCTTCCAGGCTAACACTAAAACCAGCCACCATCCGACTGAATACGTCCACGATTGTGTAGAGCACCGGACGGCCGATAATTCGGCTTGGGTCGAGGGTTGAAACCAGATAAATATCGGCGATAGTGGCATCGATCTGAAAAATTGAACCGGGGCCGAACGCCATTTGAGTAGAATCCCCCAAAATGGGACGATAGCTCAGGTTAAAGCGTCGCTCCGTGAAACGAGATTTTTCTGTCTGCGCCAGGTCTGGGCAACCTCGTTTTGCATACCAATACTGAAACTGGCGAAATGTGGGTAGTTCTTCAGCAGGTGGCAGGATTGGGACCAAAACCCCATCCTGTAGTTCATACCCCCGGTTGAAATACGTCTCCAGGGTGCGCTGAAAGGTTTTGGTCAGGGGCATTCTTTGAGGATTTTCATAAAACTGTTTCACGCCGCGCTGGAATTTCTTTTTCATTTCAGTATCTACCACGATGCCATGGGTTTGGCCGGTCGCATGTGCGAGGGCGTTGGGACGCCCTAATTTCTGTACCCCGGCGACTCGCTCTTGGCCTCGACCACCACAATGTTCGTAGGCCGGGAGCAGGGCGTTCTTCGTTTGCCCAGCTTGCCAATATTTGCGCAGGTAGGTGTAAATCGTTTGTCGAGTTACGGCCTTGGACTGAAGGCAAGCGGCGATCAAGGCCCCCCGTTCTTGGCGCAGGAAAATTGCCACCCGGGTCTGCCCGTGTTCATTTGTGACCAAGTCCTTAATTACGTCCCAGGCTTCATCCCGGCGACGACGATACAGGTCGTGGAGTGCTGGTTCGGCCTCAACCAATCGCAGCAGAGGATCCTTCTCCAGGATTCGGAGTTCCCCGCGGGTCAGTGCCAACTCTAATTCTGTTGAAGACTGCCAGATCGGTAACGCCCGAGGGGCAAAGACATCGATCTTTACCAAATTTTCTCCATGCAGATCTATGTAGAGAATGCGCTCAACGCTCTTCGCGTCCATCCCGGTTTCATTTTGGAGGAGCAGGTTCACTTGAAGAGTCATGCCACGCCTCCCGCATCTGCGGTCTGGATTGACAAGAGATTCAGCGGTTTGCCAGGCTCGAGCGGAAGCTGCCAGTCTATCTGCCACTGCCGAGTGGCGATCAAGTGATAGGCCACGGCCAGGCTGGTACCCTCGGCAAAGCCAAGTTGCCGGTCACAATCCAGGGCCATGCTTCTCAAAATGGCCTTTGGTTGCTTGACTTTCTCGGTTAGAACCTTCGACAGGGTCTCGATTTCATGGTTCCGAAAATTCTTCTCACTCAGCTCCAGATAATCGCGTAAAAAACGGCAATTCTGCACCAGGACGGGCGGTATTTCCTTTTCTGTGACAATCCCCCAGTCGACTTGACGATTTTGCCAGTAACGTCGTTCGATCTCCAGCTTTTCAATGGTGCGTTTGGATTCTAAGTCCTGACTGTACTTGATTGTCCGGGCCACTTCCTCCGATTTGCCCTGCCGAAGACGCGTGATAACGAAATCTGTCGTCATCACCACCGCC
>JBBRWF010000419.1:0-4506 GCA_038249405.1 Anaerolineales bacterium | reverse complement strand
GGGCGTTGGGTTCCGGGATGTCGTTGGGCAGATACAGCAAGGCCGAATTTTCATAATCGAAGGGCGAACCCAGCGTAAGTTCATCAGCCTCGTCAGCGAGCAGCACATTGCGCAGGTAGTTGAAATCACCTGCGGCAGTGAGAGTCGCTGAAGTCAGTATGACACTGGATTTTTCGTGCCAGAGGTACTTTTCAATTAGTGGTCCTATCCGCAGCGGAGCGGTGTTGAGTGTTAACCGATTGTTCATCGGCTGAACTTCTATCCAGTAAATTGTGTCATTGGATGGTTTGTGGATCATACCGCCAATGGCTGATTCAGCTTCTGTTAAACGGCGCAGCAGGTTACTTAAGCTGCCCATTGAGTCTTCAATCTCTTCCAGTCCGGCTGAATAAGGATCAGCAGAAGCTTTATATATTTCGCTTATGATATTGATCAAGAGCGCCAGTGTTTCACCGGCAGTGCCCCAGTTAATCTCCACGTTATCCCAGCCGGGCAGGCTGCGGCTATGAGGTAAAATCCGCTCCTGGTAGGCGTACAGGCTTTTGGGGCGGCCCTCGCGCTGAATATCGATAAATTCAGCCAACGCATAGAAAAAGTCCCTTGTGTAGCTGTCCAACCGGAAAGCAGATTCACTTGCACGGTGCACAATCTGGGTCAGGTGGGCATAATCTGTTGGGCGCACTGTGTCGCGCGTGACGTTCAGCAAGTGCCCCAATACGCCGTTGGAAGTGCCGCCTACTTCTTTAATCAAGCGCTCAAAATCATTTTGCGAGAGCCGGAACGAAAGCGCGCCTGTAGTTGCATTTTCAAGATGGTGGCCTTCGTCGATAATTAAGTACTGATATTCCGGCAGAACCTTGCTGCCAGTGGCAACATCTGATAATAAAAGCGCATGGTTAACGATCAAAATATGGGCGCTCATCGCTGCCTGTTTGGCTTTGTAAAATGGGCAGGACCCGCCCATGCGTCCGGCACAATTTTCTGAGGAGCAAGCGTCATCCTCGGCGGAAAGGCGCATCCAGGCTTCTTTTTCAGCCGGGCGGTTTAAGTTCAAATCATTACGGTCACCGCTGGCTCCGTTCCAACTCCAGACCAGGATTTTGGATAATACCCGCATCTCATCCAGTGTGTTGGGTCCGCTGTGCCGCATGATTTCCAGCCGTCGCGGGCATAGATAGTTGGATCGCCCTTTAAGGACTGCCGCTCGCAGATCAATCCCGAGAGCTTCGCGCACACTTGGAATATCTTTTTGGATAAGTTGGTCTTGCAGGTTGATCGTATTGGTAGAAACAACCACGCGAGTCTGATTCTGAATGGCAAACAACGCCGCGGGAACCAGGTAGGCAAAGGATTTACCCACGCCTGTCCCGGCTTCCACCATCAGGTGACCGTTATAGGAGAGTGCATTGGTGACTGCTCGCAGCATTTCCACTTGTTCTGGACGTTGCTCGTAGGCGTTAAAATAACGTGAGAAAGGCCCGCCGTATTCAAGAATGGATGCAACCTCATCAGGGTCGAGCGCGATTGGTTCTATTACTGGGCCGAGCGCGGGAATTTTTCCGCTCCGCGCTGGTTCTCCAAAAAAAACTTCCCCGTTGTTGTCAGGTTTGGTTTTTTTTGCTTTTACTTGCTCTTTGGCGCGTTGGCGCAGTGCGTTTTGAAAGGCAAAATTGCCATCCCATTCCAACGGCTCGCCATTACGAACAATTTCCGCCAACAGGTCAAGCGGCAATTCCAAAGCTATATCATATAACCGAACAAAGACGCCATGCGTGACACGCGCGTCGTCGAGAGCCCGGTGCGTGGCAGGCAGTGGAATTCCTAATAACTGTCCGAGCGCTCCCAGGTTGTAACGGCTGGCACCTGGCAAAAGTACAGATGCCATTTCATACGTATCCAGGACTTTATTTAGCAACAGGATGCGCTGTTTTTGTAAAAAACCCAGGTCAAAACGAACATTTTGCCCCAATACCGGTGAATCTGCGACGAATTCTGCCAGATCTTGAAGGATGTCTTGAAGGCGCGGTGCCTGCCTGACCATTCCATCGTCAATACCTGTCAGGTTCGTGATATTTTCTGGAATATGTCGGTTTGGGTTGATCAGGGTTGACCACTCATCTTCAACACGATGCCCGTTAAACCGAACAGCACCGATCTCAATAATGCTGTCTTTTGCATTATCCAGACCGGTGGTTTCAATATCTATGGAAACTATGGATGTCATTCAGCTAGTTTACCATGAAACAGGTGTTCGAGAAATAGATTATTTTCCTCCACAAAAAATCTGGTTAAGGATGAAAACCTACAAAAATTAACCTACTGCTCGTAATTGGTCAATCCCCATTCTTTCACCAGCTTTTCTAATGACCCATCTTGCTTCATATTTGCCAATGCAGTGTTGATTTTCCCCAATACTTCCGGCTTGCTTTTGCAAAAAGAGATTGCGTAAGACACACTTCCAAACTCATCGCCGACTATCTTGATGTTGTTTGGCTTTACTTTTACATAGTTCCAGGCGCGTGGGTGGTCTGCCACCGCTGCGTCAATATTCCCATTGATTAGATCTTGAAAGGCAAGAAAGTAAGACTCATAATACTTTGGCTGGATCCCTTTCATTTTTTGCAGTTCAACTGCGCTCAAGCTGTTGGCCTGGGTTCCCACCGTCATTCCGGATAATGTGTCCAGCCCGGTGATCTTAATATTGCCTTTCTTTACCACCAGCACCTGCCTGGTCGTAAAGTAAGGATCAGAAAAATCCATCTGCTTCTTTAGTTCATCTGTTAGCTGTATGGCGGACATAGCGCCGTCCAACTGGCACTGACCTGCCAGGGCCAATAGGTGGTTGTATCCGGCATTGATGCTGATGAATTCGACATAAATTTCAGACCTCTTGGCGATGGCTTTGATCAGGTCAATATCAAAACCAACCACTTCCTGCTTTTCGGCATCGAATATTGCATAAGGAGGCAGGTCTGTATTCACCCCAATGCGAATTCTGGTTATTGGAGAATTGGCGTCTGGCGTTGGCTCTGGTGTGGAAGAATTTTGAAATGCGCAGGCTGCCAGCAAAATACTCAAGAAAAATATTGCACAGCTGATCGTGAAATTACGCTTCAAAATGAATCTCCTGAACGGCGGGTTTTACTTTACTTCCAGCACGTATGAAACCTGCGTCTTTTTATTAGCCTGAACAAACTCGAACCAAACCTTGTATTTCCCTGGCTTTGGGAAATATGCTGAAAACTGCAGTTTGCTGCGGTTAATAAAATCCGGTCGAATGAAATTTGTCAGGCTCTCATTAACAATATATAAACCGCAGCGGTACCCAGAAAAAAGAGCGATTTCTGCCGTGTGGTCCTTGCCTTGTGGATCAACCGCATCAAAACTTATGTAGTTGTATTGACCAGATTTCAGTGGTCCATCGCTCTTTAGCGTGACATTCAAATTTCCAACCGGTTTGGAAAAATTGGTATCTGGGATCAGAAGTCTGGTTGGTGTTTTGGCAGACCCAACCTGAAGTGGCACAGTCAAAACAACGTAATCTCCGCTTTTCGGCCAGAAATCCATAAATAACACAAAGTTACCATCTTTTGGAAAAACGATTTCTGGTGGGACAGCCATATCATCAAATGTTATCTTAGGTTTGCTGCTGGTCGATGTTTGCGGAGCCCCTCCCATGCCCATTCCATTTGATGTTCCAGAATTGCCCAGTTTTGCATCAAACACCCGGTAAGCATCCAGAAACAGTGGAGCCAGATCGAAGGATGAGAAATCACGGGGTACGATGGCCATGTGAGCATAATAAACAGTTTTTCCAAAGGTAGTCAATTCAAAATCAGTAAAACGTTTGCCAAACTGATCGACAATTTTAATTTGCAGGTCAGTTGGAACACCGGCTTGCGTAGGACCTTTTTTCTCAATGAATGCACGGTAATTGGTTAAATTTTGGGTGGAGACAGCCACCTTGCTTGCCCGCACTGGTTGAAACCAGCCCACGGAAATGGCGATCAATAGCGCAAGCGCTGCGGCTGGCATGGCAAGTTGGGGTAAAAGTTCCACCAATTGTCTCCAGATTGGCTTGGGTTCACCTAGCGTCTTCACATTGTACCCGCGCAAACGCAGGCTGTTGCTGACCACAAAGATAGAACTGAAGGCCATGGCCCCGGCTGCGATCATCGGCATTAACAATCCGAATGCTGCGATCGGAACCAGGAAAACATTGTAAAAGAAGGCCCAGAATAAGTTCTGGGTGATGGTCTGCAATGTTCCGCGCGAAAGGGATATGGCGTGGGCTACACTGCGCAGATTGCCGCCGATCAGAGTGATCCCGGCTGCTGCCATTGCCACATCGGTTCCCGTGCCAATGGCAATACCCACATCAGCCTGCGCCAGAGCCGGGGCATCATTAATACCGTCGCCGACCATTGCGACCACATCTTTGTTGCTCTGCAATTTCTTTACTTCAAGTGCTTTATCGCGGGGCAGTACTTCAGCTAAAACTTTGGT
>JBBRWF010000418.1:0-4506 GCA_038249405.1 Anaerolineales bacterium | reverse complement strand
GCTTTTCGTCAAACGCGAGGATCAGGTGGTTGGTTTGACCAACTTGTTGACTCTGGCGGTGCGATTTTTGACCCTGATTGAGTATGTAGTGCGACAGCGACTTATTCAAAACCAGGAAAAACTGGTGGGCTTGATTGAAAATAATCCCAAGAAATGTATCGACAACCCCAGCACTGAACGCTTGCTCAAGACTTTTAATCGGATTACGCTCACGATCATCCATTTGCCCGGAGGCGTTGTTCGCCATATTACGCCAATGTCGGATTTGCAAATCCGTATATTGGTGTTACTCGGTTTGTCAGCGGCCATTTATACTCAATTGGCCGAAAATTCATGAAAGTCAAAAGCATTTCAGCGAAAGGACAGGAGTTAGTCAGCCTAATTTATCTATCCTGATCCGCGCAATGACTTGATCAAAAAAAACAGGAGAAAACGATGCTTTCTACCCTTTCTCGCAGGCTAACCTACTCAACCGCGCTGTTTTATGGTGTTTTGGGCGCAGCTCTGTTTTTGCTGCCCGGGCAACTGGCACCCGTCTTTGCCTGGAAAGTGACCCCTTTCATGACCATGACCATTGGCGGCTGGTGCCTGGGGAATGCCTGGCTAGCTTATATCACTGCTCGCCGCTGGGAGTGGAAATGGGTCTACCCTTCATTAATTTATCTATGGGTTTTCGGGGTGGGAGAACTATTCGTGCTGTTCTTTTTTCGTGATAAGCTGAAACTCGAACATCCCCTGGCCTGGCTATATCTTCTGACCCTCTTGCTCAACCTCGTGACCACCTGCGTGGGCCTGCTCGATTGGCTGCGTCTACGCCCATCCCGTGCGTTCAGCGGCCAAGCGCTGAGTACCGGTCAGCGCTGGCCCGCCTTCGCCTTTGTTGTGTTGGTCGGCTTCCTGGGGCTCTACGGTTTGACCGCGCAGCTTGGCATGCCCGGCACTCAGGGCGGGATTTTGCCTGAAAACATGTCTCTATTTACTCTGCGCAGTTTTGGGACCTTCTATTTTTCACTCGCGCTGGGGGTTGTCCCGCTGTGTTGGGAGAAAAATCCCAACACAGCCTTGCAGCATGCCTTTGCAGCCTACGGATTGGTCTTTTTCATTACAACGGCAGCTTTCGTCTATCTCCACCTGTTTGACTTTGTCGCCCGACCGGGCGGACTGTTGTACTTTGGCGCATATCTTGCCGTAGGCATTCCGCTAATTTTCACATTTCGAAAATATGGAACGGGGGGCGAATCAGGATCCACAATCGGACCATCAAACTAATCTGCAAAAGCAGGAGGCTGAGCGCCACCTGAAGGTTTTATGCAAACTGCTCATCCAGCAGCCTGTCAGAGAAGGTCGGTGTGGCCAAGCACTCAAACTCTGACACCTAACAAAGCCAGCGCTTAGGGCACCACGGTCATTCCCATTGCCACCGAATCATCCTCATAAAAGAACAACACTGACAATGGTAAAGTCCAACGAAATTTTCAACCTGAGCAGTTACCATTTTGGTATAAATCCTGCTCTTCCTTCTCAATCATCTCAAAAAAAACATCCCCCAGGTTCGGGTCGAGGTGGTTCCCCAGCTGCGAACGTATATGAGCGATCGCCTTTTCCCGGCTCCACGCCTTCCTGTACACCCGGTCTGAAGTCACCGCATCCCACACATCCATAAACGGATAAACCCTTGCTCCGATGGGAATCTGCTCTCCTCGTAGCCCACGTGGATAACCGCTCCCATCCCACCATCCGCGGGTGACCTCCATCCGGATCAACGATGCCCAGGATACAGTCTTCGTGGCGGTCGGAGCGGATATTTCAGCGTTGTTTCCATCGATTGTTCCGGAAGTGATCGTGGAAGAGACGGGTACAGGGCAGGTGAGGTCTTTTAGCAGGTGATGTGGTGTTGTGGATTTGGAAACTGGATAAGAAAAGTCGATACTAATGGCTTGTTTAATGAGTTGCACCAGTGCCGAGTTCAATGATCTGAAACGGTTCGTCTACCAGGTATTGGTTCGCTTTCTCCCCGCCTGCGCACGGCGGGTTTTGTAGTTAATTTTACGGGGATTGGTTTCCCATCGCAGAGGAAATCAGTCAGGATAGTGATGGGGATACGTGAATCACAAACCTTACTCGAGCTAATCGTTGGGACGCGAATCATGCCCATGCTCACGCTCAACGACAGCCAATCCCAGGTCTGGTTGGTTCAAGCGAATGACGATGCCAAAAGCTTCTAAGAGCGCCTGTGCTGTAATAATATCCTTCCCGCGGCCAATCGCGATCACTTTCCGCGCTAACAACATGGCCTGGTCGCAATCCATGGCTTCCTGGATGTCATGGGTGGCCGTAATCAAGGATGCGCCCCGGCCCAATTCGTTTCGGATGGCCTCCTGGTAAATTTCCCGCGCCCCGGCATCCAGCCCGGCGGTAGGCTCATCCAGAATCAATAAATCGGCATGCCGGGCTAAGGCCTGAGCAATATGGATACGCTGCTGCTGTCCCCCAGACAGGGATCGCAAAGGTTTATCAGCCAGATCCCAAACTCGCAAACTTTTCATCGCCTGAACGATCAAATCATCGTCGAAGCTGGTCATTTTCCCCAGCAGACCATGATTGGCAAAACGCCCCATCCGCACAACCTCCAGGGCTCGCAACGGCAGGATAAACCCTGATGTATGAGCCTGACTCAGGTAAGCAATCTGGCGCACGGCTTTCCCTGGCGGATTGCCCAACACGCGCAAATCACCTTGCATAGGTGGAAGCAGACCCACCAGGGTCTTCAGTAAAGTGGATTTTCCCGAACCGTTGACGCCCACCAACGCCAGCGACTGCCCCTTTTCGACGCTGAAATTGATGTTTTTAACGATTGACTCGCTCTGGTACCCAATCTCAAGGCCGCTTGCGGCTACGACCGGCTCGTATTGATAGTTATTCATGTTCAACCTGAATGATATGCCGATTGTTGGATAATTGGATATTTTTGACCACCAACACGCCAAAGAAAATGATGGTTGCTACTAAAACGATTGATGAGCCAGCCGCAAGGTTGAAGTGATAACTGACCAATAAGCCCGTATAAACCGACAGCGTCCCAATCAGCGCTGACCAGGCCATCATCGCTTCGATCCTGCGGGCAATCAGCGCCCCGGCTCCCGCAGGCGCCAGAAGCATCCCAAACACCAGCATGGTGCCTACGGTTTGAAATGAGATGATCACAGCCACAGCGATCATGGCGAGCATAATATTGTGGTAAAGGCTGGAGGAAAATCCCGATACCTGGGCTTGTTCTGGGTTGAAGCACAGCAGGAGAAAGGGGCGGGCGCAGATGAAAGCCGTTATGGCAATCACCAGGGTTGCAATGGCCTGTAATAAGATCGCCTGATTATTGATTCCCAGAATTTCGCCGAACAAAACCCGCACAATATCACCGGTAAATGTCGTTGAACGGGAAACAATCACGATCCCCAAAGCCAGCATACCCACAAATAACAATCCGATGGCAGTATCCGATGAAAGCCGGGATTTCCGGGTGATCAGGCTGATCCCGCCAATCATGACCACGGCCCCGACTGATGCGCCGACGATGCCTGGGATGCCTAACAAAATGGCGACTGCAATTCCGGGTAGCACACCATGCGCCAAGGCATCCCCAATAAAGGCCAGGCCGCGCAACACGATAAATGTGCCTGCAATTCCGCAGGACACGGAAACCAGAATTCCGGCCAGCAAAGCTCGCAGCAAAAAAGTATTTGATAAGAATGGATCGGTTAACCAGTTCATAGTTTTCCTAAAAAGGGCTTAATGGTAGTCATCGCACGATGACCACCATCACACCAATCTGGATAATGGGTAACTTATTTGAGGCCTTCGACGATCACCTGAGCCAGGTTGTGCATAAAGGTGAAATATAAGCCATCTCCGGGCAAACTGTGGGTCGTCAACTCTACCACTTTAACTCCGGTCTCTTTGCCAATTGCCTCCGAGACTGCATTTGGTGTTCCCAATTCGGTGAAAATGGCCTTGACCTGGTTTTGTTCGATCAGTGTCTTGAGCGCAGCCAGATCCGAAGCCGATACATCGGCCTGGGTAGTAATGCTGGGAATAATCGCTCCAACCAGCTTCAATCCAAATCGTTGCGCAAAATAGCCCATCGATTCATGCCCGGTGACCAATTTCCGATTTTCTTGCGGCAGCGTGTTTACCTCACCGGCAATTTCCTGATTGAGAGTATCCAGGCGCGCCTCCAAATCCTTTGCCCGAGCGGAAAGATCAATGCCTAAATCAGTTTTTATTTGCGCGGCGAGTGCATCGACGATGCTTTTCATACTGATAGGGTCTGTCCACAGATGAGGATCTTCTGCGCCTAATGCCTGGTCAGGATCACCCGTTGGAATACCTTCACCTTCACCGACTTTGCGCACGGTGATGTGATCGGAAGCGGTAAAGAACTTGACCCCGGCTTCTTTTGCTTGTCCCAAGGCCTTTTCCATCCCGCCTTCCAAACCCAAACCATTTTGG
>JBBRWF010000417.1:0-4527 GCA_038249405.1 Anaerolineales bacterium | reverse complement strand
CATAAAACGATGAATGATGCCAATACCACCCGCACCCGCCATGGCAATTGCCATAGCGGTTTCGGTCACGGTATCCATGTTGGCGCTGATGACAGGGACATTGAGATTGATGCGATCGGTAAGGCGGGTGGATGTGTTCACTTGCTGGCGAGAGCTGATAGAGGAACGACGGGGCACGAGCAAAACATCTTCAAAGGTCAAGCCTTTGGATACGCGAATTTTCATAAAACACCTCTCAGTAAAGTAGAAAAAACCATCTCAAACCGACAAATTTTATCGCAAATCTGAAAATAAACACCATCAAAATTCAAGTCAAAACCCCAAAGTGGAACGGTATTTCAACAGAAAAAGCTGCAAAATTCTATAAAACTATTCCAAAGGGAAGAAAGGATTCCAGGCCACTTCCCATGGATGCCCATCTGGATCAGCAAAATAGCCCGAATAGCCTCCCCAGAAAGTGTCCGCTGCGGGCTTTAACAGGCAGGCTCCAGCAGCAAGTGCCTGAGTGATCAGCGCATCAACCTGCTCTTTGCTGGAAACATTATGCGCCAGGGTGATGCCTCCAAAGCGCGACCGGTCAGAAGGGAGGGCGGCATCCTCAGCCAGGGCCTGGTAGCCGAAAAGCGCCAACCAGGTGCCATTAAGTTGGAAGAATGCGATCTCTTCGCCTTGTTTGAAAGTGGTTGGCAGGCCAAGTCCATCGCGATAAAAATTAACCGACCGTTGGAGGTCGGAGACGCCAAGAGTGATAATTGATATTCTAGGTTCCATATATTTAGCTTACCGGAGAATTGGGTTGGGCACAAGGGGCATTTGAACCGTTTTGTAAAAAGATCCGGCCTGTTAAGAAACGAGCGGCCCAAATGGCCGCCCGCATTTTATACATCGTGATATTTTGAATCGTCCAGCTCTATTTTGAACTTCTCTTCCGGGGTCATTTCTGGCACCTGTGCCTTTTCATTGGCGCGCGACCATTGAAGTTGCTCGGCAACGCGCAGTTTTTCGGTTGATGCAAATTTAACCATGCTCCATTTGCCGCAGTACGGGCAGCGGTCATACTTATGCGTTAACATATTCAAACCATAAATATGGATTGCAAATGGGCTGCCGCACTTCGGGCAGATTGCTCCGCCCAAGGGATATGAAAGTTGTACACCAACCGGGAACATCTGCGTTTTTCGACCAGTCACCAATGGAATGACCGCTGCAAAAAGCACCGCCAGAAGGCTGATGCCCAGGATGGGTATCGCTATTTTCATGGCAGTTTGCCAGCTTTCTGAAGCGCTTACAAAGTTGGCATTTAATATTCGCGATGAGAACGGGAAACCATCCCAGGTTGTTCCAATAGCATAAATTTGATGCATGCCCAAAGGGTAATTATCGGTATTGAACTGCAGCCTGTATGGTTCCTGGGTAACTTCGCCAATCAAGGTTTGGTCAACATAAAAAGCAACTTTTGTTAATTTTGCTGGAGCGCTGGCTGTGACGGAAAACAATCCCTGAATATCTGCACCACCTGAAGAATAACCAAAATCACGGCGCATGGAAATGGTCAGGTCACCTTGCTGGGCGTGAACACTCCAAACCAGGCAAAGGCTTAATAACAAAGCAAACAAAAACGAATTGCGAATAAGTTTCAAAGGATTTTCTCCAGCCATGTTATTTCCAGCGGGTCAGAATAGCCTCGCGCTGAAACACCTGGATTGACAGGTACACCATGAGAGCGTCCAACAGGAGCATGACAAATGCAATGATGCTGATCAGGTTTCGATCTAGAATGAAGAACCCGGCCATTTGACCAAAGAATCCAGCCAGCAGCGGCACGATGATCACCATGGAAATTTGCTCAGCGACGCGAGGATCACTGACGCGCGATGAAACCATCAAGGCAAAAGTAACTTCAAGGATCGCCAGCAAAGGACCGACAACGCCTATGGCAATCAACCAGCGCGCATCCAGCACAGCGGAAAGCAAAGCCTTGTTCGAAACCAATACCCACGAACCCGCCGCAAACAGGGCAAATGCGCCGTATGTAGCAATCACCGCTGGGATGACCGCCGCCAGGCATTTGCCAATCAACAGTTCGGCAGTGGTGATAGGTGTGGCGAGCAGAGGTTCCAGGCTGCGAGTGGTTTTCTCACCCACTATCGAATAGGCCGCGATAGTGCCGGGAATTGCCATGGGCAGGATCATGAACATCATCATAAACTGGCTGACCAGATACACCTGGATACAGTCACCACCCGTAACGCCAGCAGGACACATGGCGCTCATTAACTCGGTCGGCACTTCGGTAGTAACCGGGCTACCCATGCCTGCGCTGTTCGTGCCATAAAGAACTGCCAGCGGGATGGCAGTCATCAACAGAGGCAAAAAAGCAACAGTGAACAACACCATGCGATTCTTGAAAACTTCCACCCATTCCTTGCGAAGAATGACATTAATTTTTTTCCAGTTCATGATTTCACCAATTGAAAATAAACATCTTCGAGCGAATGGCGTAGTTCACCTACAAAGCGAATTTGGGCTCCGGCCGCTACCAGCGCGCTCACAATTTGCGGGTTTTGCGCCTCGGGGTCATCGACGGTTAGCACAAGTTTGTTTTCAACAACCTTTGCCTCGCGCACGAAGGGCAAGCCACGCACAACAGCTGCAAAAGCTTCCTGCGCATCGACCAGATGAAAGACAATTTTTCGTCCAAAGAGTGATTTGCGCAGATTCTGCGGAGTATCCACCACTAGCAAACGCGATTTGAAGACTCCAATGCGGTCACACAAATGATCTGCTTCATCCAGGTTGTGGGTACACATGAATATTGTGCGGCCTTCTTTGCGAAGTTCCGCCACAAAATCGCGAACCAGCCGCGCAGCTTCGGGGTCGAGCCCTGAGGTTGGTTCATCCAGAAAAAGGAGGCGCGGTTCATGAATCACGGCACGCGCAATCGCAAGTTTTTGTTTCATACCCTTTGAGAATGTGCCCGCCGGGTCTTTGCGACGCTCCCATAGGCCCAGCATGCGCAAATATTTCTCCACATGCCCGCTGACATCTTTCACATCATACAAGTGGGCGTACAGCTGCAAGTTATATTCGGCAGACAGATTATCGTACATACCGGGAGTCTCGGTCAATACACCCACCGTCCGGCGAATGTCCGTATCCTGCCTGCCAGTTTCGAAACCATTAACGACAGCCTTGCCACCCGAAGGAGCGATAAGGGAGGTAAGCATGCGCACAGTGGTGGTCTTCCCTACACCATTGGGACCAAGAAAACCGAAAACCTCCCCCTCTTTTACATCCAGGGTAAGGTTCTCCACGGCTGTAATTTCCTTGAATTTTTTTGAAAGATTTTCAGTATGAATCATCAATTGGCCCTTTATCGTGCTCGTTCAGGGATTATGTTTGCTGGCAAACAAACTACGCACACATGACTGCCAGATCAGTCAATCCAAAAGGTGCTGTAGATATATACGCCGATCATATCCTTGAGGTTGCCTGGTTTAATCATCTTTAAGCCAGGTAAAGCAGCCTCTCAACCATTCAGGCTAAACGAATCGATGAGCGCGCCACTGCGATCTATGAATTCAAAGGTAATTTTGGTGTCTGTAGCCCAGACACGCATCGCACCATAATCAGTATTGTAGCGCACCCGGCTGCCCGGTAACGGATCGCCAAAATCATAAATTGTGGAACCGCCCAGGCCATCTACAAAATAGGGAATATTATCTTCCAGTAATTGCTCGTAAGTGTGATCATGCCCCGCCAGGACAGCATCCGCCCCCCAGACCTGAAAAGGCCACTGAAGGTCAGTAGTTGATCCATGCTTGCCAGAAGAATAAGGGGCATGGTGCAGTACAACAATATTCCACGGAGAGATGGATGCCGCCATAGCGGTTTTTAACCATGTGGACTGGGTTGAGGTGCTTGTGATGCCGTCAGGTTCATGCGGATCACTATCCAGCATAAAAAAATGAACAGGCCCTTGAATAAAATCATAATAACGTTTGTTCCCGGGCAATTCAAAATATTGGGTGTAGGGTTGGGCTCCGGATGTAATCCAATCATGATTGCCCAGGACAGGGAAAAACTTATTGACCTTTGCACCTGCGCCGTAAGATCCGCTATATGGATAAATATAGCTGTGGTAATACTGCCCAACATTGGCATCGATCGTGCCGGCTGCCCCTAATTCGTAGTTGTTATCGCCCACCGCGACAATAAAATCTGGAGACCAGCTTTGCACTTCGCTAGCAATATCCGCCTCAGCTTTTCCAGTCAGACCAAAATCTCCAATCACGGCAAAAGATACAGACAAGCGTGTGTCAACATGCGTATGCGCTTTTTTCCGATCAACAGCCAAGGGCACAGCAGTTGGGAAAGTGCTATTTAAGCTTGTAAACTGTTGGTGTTTAAAATTGTAAATTTTTGCAAAAACAGTACCGGGCAAAATATGGGCTGCATTTAAAACATAAATTAGCGCCCCTAAAAGTGTAAGCAAGGCAAAACCCAATAAGATTATTTTTGTGCGAT
>JBBRWF010000416.1:0-4528 GCA_038249405.1 Anaerolineales bacterium | reverse complement strand
GAAGGCATCCGGACGCTTGTGCGCCAAAAATGCGATTTCTTGCTGCGCCTCCCTATGCACGGCCAGATTGAATCGCTCAACGCCTCGGTTGCAGGCTCCATCGTGCTCTACCTGGCATCCCAGGCACGCTCCAGAGCAACGGTAAAATAAACCGGGGAAAAAATTGTCTTAATAGTGAGAGAAGCGCATGCCCATTTTCGACCGGATCAAAAAATCCGCCCGCCTTTTACTGAAAGGCGAAACCAAACCACACAAACGAACCCCCATCCCGGCCATCAGTCTGGAAGAAGTGGCCGAGGTTCGGCAGTTCTTTGCCAGAGAAAAGTTCTTTATTTTTGGGCACGCCCGCTCGGGCACCACGCTGCTTGCGCGCCTGGTACGTTTACACCCGGAAGTTCACTGCAACTGGCAGGCACACTTCTTTACTCGCGAACCATTCCTAAAATCGCTGGTAGATAATGCCGAGGTCGCGGACTGGCTGACACGCAAATCCAACCGATGGAATCACGGGCGCGATCTATCTCCACTGGTATTGCGCACAACAGCTGATTTTCTACTAGAACGCGATGCCGCTCGGGAAGGCAAACGCATCGTGGGTGATAAAAGCCCATCCAGCCTGATTCACGGACAGGCTGTGCGCGATTTGGCAGCAGTCTACCCAGATGCTTCGCTGGTATATATCGTTCGTGATGGCCGAGATGTGCTCATCTCGGAGCGTTTTCGCAATTTCGTAGAAGATTCTAAATTTTTGACAGGCGAAGACAAACGCATCATCGAAGCATTGAAGGTTGATCAGACGCCTTTCACAGATGGCCGGCGCTCAATTTTCACTGAAGACTTCATTCGCCGGGCCGCCGCGGGCTGGGTGGCAAACCTGACTGAAACTGCGGAAGAAGGCAAACGCCTGTTCGCCCAACGCTATTTTGCAATCCGTTATGAGGATTTGTTAAACACACCCTTCAGCGAAATGCAAAAGCTTTGGCACTTCCTGGGGGCCAGTGCTAACCCTAGTCTTGAAACAGCCGTCACAGTCGAACTGGCTTCCAATCCCGATGAGGAATGGCAGGCCAAGCGCAACGACTCGATCGCCTCATTTTTGCCAAAGGGAAAAGCCGGCAACTGGCGTAACATGTTCACTAAAAAAGACCAGCAGATTTTCAAAGAAGTGGCTGGTGATAAGCTGGTGCAGTGGGGTTTTGAAGCGGATTTGAATTGGTGACACGAATTTACCCCATAGTAAGGCGATGTAGAAAAACGAGTACTGTGCAATATCCAAACATCCCCTGGAATGCGGTGTCAAGGCAGAACGCGGATAAAAGCAATATTATCTGCGCTCTCATACGCATTCTGTGGTAAATAGGAACCATACCACCCGCTTTCATGTATCGGAAAAGCCATAATAAACCTAGCGGGCTTCCCAAAATTTTATAGAGTAAGGATTCCATCACATGAAAATTCTGATCGCCGGTCTCGGTTCCATAGGCAGGAGACACTTTCGAAACCTGGTAGCCCTGGGGCAAACCGATCTTGTTCTTTACCGCACTCACCTGGCTACACTTTCAGATGACGAACTGACCGGTTACCCTGTGGAAACTAGTTTTGAACTGGCGCTGAAAAAGCATAAACCAGATGCCGTTGTCGTGTCCAACCCTACCTCGCTGCACATGGATATTGCCATCCCTGCTGCCAAAGCAGGTTGCGCCGTGTTGCTAGAGAAACCCATTGCAGAAAACTTAGCAAAAGTGGATGAACTACGCCAAGCTGCCACAAAAAGCGGCAGTAAGATTCTGGTCGGGTTTCAATTTCGTTACCACCCCTCTTTGAACAAAGCCCGCGAACTGATCACATCCGGCATTCTTGGCAAGGTGCTGAGTGTGCATGCTCATTGGGGTGAATACCTGCCCAACTGGCATCCCTGGGAAGATTACCGCCAGAGTTATGCCGCACGCGCCGACCTGGGCGGTGGCGTAATTGTCACGCTAACCCACCCATTGGATTATCTTCGCTACCTGCTGGGCGAAGTTCAGTCGCTCTGGTCGTTTAATGGGCATATTTCCGCATTAGCACTGAGAGATGTGGAAGATGTTGCGGAAATTGGAATGAGATTTGCCTGCGGAGCCATTGGCGGCGTGCATGTCAACTACTTCCAACGTCCACCCGTACACCGGCTGGAAATTATCGGCAGCGCGGGCACCCTGCAATGGGACAATGCAGATGGACTATTAACTCATACTCACATGCCGGATGGCTTCGGCGAGATTCACGCCCAGCCGTCAGCTGCGGAAATCACAAAACATCCACTTCCCGAAGGATTTGACCGCAATCACCTGTTTACCACACAAACAAAACACTTTTTGGATGTGGCTGCTGGCATTGCCGAACCCGTCTGTACCCTTCACGATGGCATTCGTGCCCTGGAAATGGCGCTAGCAGCCAAGACATCACAAGCACAAGGCCATCCGGTTTCCTGGTAAACCCAGTTGCCAAGACAGGTAAATCGACGCAGGTTGGCCTATTTTAAAACATTCCACATAATCATCGGGGAATTTTTGCGCACAAAAAACGGTAAACCATCCATATTGATTTCAACATAACCCTTAAGATAGGGCTCAGCACTCTTAAAATCACCTTCCCAAAGCTGGACAATTACATCTGGCTTAAGTTTGCCGATGGAATAAGCGTAATCCCACTTCATGTGACCCGGGCGTACGTCAGCGATACCCGCCAGGCTAACCGGCGACTTGATCGGTTCGCGCGCAATAACCTTATCCGCCTTGCCCAAAATATCAATTGCATAGCGATCAGGTAGAAAGTATGGCTCGGTACCCGCCGCAGTGACTGCAATTCTCGCGTTCGGAAGGGTAAGCTTTTGGAGAGCCAGAGCGGTATTGACATATTTTATGTTGGCATCCACATAAACCGGTTTGCGTTGCAGCAGCCAACGGTCAATAGACTTGTAATCAGCCAATAAAAAGTTGAGATTCCAAAGGCTAAAGAATACAAAGAGCAACGCTCCAACTTGAATCAACGCGCGACTCCAACCAGCTGTGAACTTTAATTGTGCCTGGACAGCCTTTGTAAGACTGGCAACCGACAGGCCAAACAGTGCAAACCAGAGCGGCAGGGCACTGCAAATGAAGCGATTGGCACCACCCTTATGTTCCCAGGCATCCCCGCCCACGTAAGTGCTGTAGGCAACCTGCCCGGCAAAAAGCAGCCCGAGCAGCACTACATTCTTATCCCTGCGGAAGATGAATATGGCCAGAGGCAGCATGAAAACCACCCAGTTCGATTGCCATGCCAGCTCAAAAAGCACCCACATTCCGCGCGCGATACGAATCGCGTTCGAGAAATTCACCATTTTTAGATAATAAGTATTGGGTAACAGGTCGCCGTAATACAATAACCGGAAGGCTTCTTGCATACCCAGAAAACCCACCAGCAGACCCAGCCCATAGAACAGATGCTGGCGGCGGCGCTCTCGATCAGTCACCACTGCAAAAATCAGTACCAGCACATACGGCACCGTAACATCCATCCGTACCAGGGTACCAACGCCCAGCAACAGGTAAAGCCAGATAGCCCAGCGGGACAGATCCCGGGTCAGGACAATCCAAACAGCTATACTTATGATCAGCGTCACCAGGCTGACTTCCATGCCCAGCAAACCCCAAATATTTAGAGGGCCATAAAAAGCGGTCAGGATCAGTGCAGTAAACAAAGCCAACATGTCCCCGCTCAGATGCCTCACAATTTTATATAAGAAAACAAGATTAACCCCCAACAATACAGCACCTGTCACCTGAATAGCCAGACTAACTTGGGATGTTGAAATCGGCAAGAGATTCCAAAAGGCCATGTAAAGCATCCACAGCGGATTGGTGAAACCTTCCACATACTCGCCTCGATTCCACACAGCCCCAAAGCCGTGTGCCAAATTCCAGGCGTATCGCATCGAAACCATGGCATCGTCAAACAATACAAAATAGCGCTGACCACTCACCACAAAACTGGTTGCGCGGATATAACTAGCTGCATACCAGGCGAATAAGGCAAGGACAATCGCCAGGAGAGTAGGGTTTTTATATGGAAAGAATCGTTTCATTTTTAGTTTACCTGTTTGAAGAATTATAACCTTGACCTCTTGAAAAATTCGTGAATCATGGAGAAAAAAGGTCTGTAACCCTGATATAATAGCGTCTTGTGTAAAATTCAGTTGTTGAATATTGAAAATCAAGGAGAACGTTGATGTCGAAAGCGAATTTAATTTCCCCCTACGGCGGCAAATTGGTCAATCTGGTTGCCTCCGGGGCCGAGCGCGAAGCGCTGCTGGCCCGCGCAGCAAAGCTGCCTTCGATTAAGATCAGCATGCGCAACCTATGTGACCTGGAACTGCTTGCCACAGGAGGTTTCTCGCCATTAGATACCTTCATGGGCAAAGCCGATTACGAGCGCGTTTTGCATGAAATGCGCCTGGCAGACGGTACGCTTTGGCCGCTACCGATCACGTTGACAGCTGATCCCAAGG
>JBBRWF010000415.1:0-4533 GCA_038249405.1 Anaerolineales bacterium | reverse complement strand
TACCGCGTCACTTATTCATTCTCGCCGGTCTGATCGGTCTGGTGCTGTTAGCGGTTTCCCTTTCCATTTGGTGGATTCAGCTCGGCAAAGATAGGTCCGCCAATTTGTCCGCCGCATCTACAGTCCTGCCCAGTCCAATCTCACCAACCAATGCTCCCGCCACGCTGCAGCCTACCAGCACGCCGGATGCTGGTTTTGCCGCTATTTTCCGTACCACCGCCTGTCCCTTCAGCGTTCCCATGGGAACCCGCGTAAAGTGCGGCGTGGTTAATGTCCCGCTCGATCGCGCGAAAAATGACACCGATCTGATTGAATTGCCGGTTGTGCTCTATAAAAGCAAAAAAGCCAACGCCGATGTGGTTGTTTTTCTGCAAGACGGCCCTGGCAAAGAGTCTATTAATTGGTCCCTTGCTAATTTCGATGATTTTGTCACCCCCATGCTCGATGGGTACGACATGCTCTTCTTTGACGCGCGCGGCACAGGCCGATCAAAACCCGGCCTTGGGTGCCCGGAACTCAACCCGATCTTGCTGGATTCCTATTTCAAGAGCCGCAGCCCAACCGATACATTTTCCGATTTTAAATCACAGTGGACAAAATGCAGGGCAGGTTTTGCTGACCGCAACCTTGACCCACAGGTCTTCACCACGCTCCAAAGTGCGGCCGATGTGCGCGATATTGTTCGCGCCATGGGCTTTGAAAAGGTTAACCTGCTCGGCCTTTCCTATGGCACCCGTCTTGGGCTGACCATTATGCGCGATTATCCCGAAATTGTGCGCGCCGCTGTTCTGGATTCTGCCGTGCCGGTCCAGGCTCAAATGTTCAACCGCCGTGCTTCGGATGTGCAGGTAACGCTCCAAAAGGTTTTCAGCGATTGCGCCGCCAGTACAACTTGCAATGCTGCCTACCCGGAATTGGAAAAAGTCTTCAATGGTCTTCTGGCCACTTTTAATAAAAAGCCTGTCACCATCCAGGCTTACAATTCTGCTACAGGCTTTTATCGTGAGATCAGGGTCGCGGGTAGTGGTTTGTTGGCAGCCTTTGCCTGGGGCATGCATACCTCTGACCTGGTTTCTGCGCTGCCGATGGCCATTTATGATATTTCCAATGGCGATTACACCTTCCTGACTTATGCCCTGGGCATCGCGGGTAGTGAATACGCCGACACTTCGCTCGGCACCTATTTTGCCAGTGTTTGCCCCGAACAAGTCTACGCCACCACGCCTCAGCAGCTCGATCAGGACCTGGGTCAAACCTGGCCTTATAACGATTTTGCTTTGTCCGGCCTATTTGACTCCAGCCAGAATATTTTTGACCTTTGTAATATGTGGGGCGCCCAGACTTATGACCCGCGCGATAGCCAGCCCGTTACCGCCAACCTTCCCAGCCTGGTGCTTGCCGGCCGGTATGACCCGCTGCCTCCGCCGCTGACCGGTGAGCTGCTCGCCGCCGAAATACCCAACAGCTACTATTCCGAAATCCCCGGACTGGGCGGCGATGTGACGATTGGCAACACCTGCCCCTTGAGCCTGGTCAAAAGCTTTTTGCAAGACCCGGCCAACGCGCCAGATTCAAGCTGCCTGAATGATATAAAATTCGAGTTCTTCCTGCCCCACGATGGACAAATCCCGGTCCCGCTTGAACCCATGCAAGACCCGGCCAAACTTATGCACGGCATGGTGCCCCAGGGCTGGAAAAAAGACTCGCAGGTTTTCACCTATTCCCGCGATGCCTATTTATTTGACTCCACCCTGATAAGCTACACTTCTTTTGTGGCCCCCAGAACTGCCGCGCTCTCGGTTTTATCACGCACCTATGGCGGCCAGGGTTTTGACGACCCACCCTATTTCTACGGTTTTTATACATCCAATAAGTTGGCCTGGTACCTTTTCAGGTCCGAATTCAAGGGCCAGCCTGCCATGATCGGCCTCGCGCAAATATCCAATAGCCAGACACTTGGCGTTGTCATGGTCACTTCCAGGTCTGAAAGCCGAGCCTTTTACCAAAGTCTACTCCTGCCAGTTCTCGATGCTTCCGCTCCATAATTGGCAAAACCAAACCAAACCGCCCCCATTTTGCTAAAAATGGGGGCGGTTTGGTTTTTGACACACCAACCTTATTTACTTCTTGACCTTGCTGTGAGCCAGGTAAAACCTTTCAGGGTCCGCATTGAATGCTTCCAGACAAAACTCTGTACAAAAGTAAATCGTGCGTCCTTTGTACTCCGCGTGCGGGTACCAGTCCACATCTGCCGTCATCAGCCGGTGGCAAACAGTCGTAGGCAGTTTTCTGGTTTTAGGCACTGGCCGTGTTTTTTGTTCGTTCATAGATTTGCCCTGCCAATGGAGTGATTACACCTAACTTTATGGGTAATCACTCCAAATAATAAGCCTACTCAATCTCAGCCACGTAAACTTCAAATGCACCCAGGTGTAACTCGGCCAGGTTTTCATCCTGCTTGCTGCGCCCTGCGCTCGAAAGCAGCGTGTGCGCCGTGGTTGCGTGCAGCCCAAAAAAGCTCAATACCTGCCGCTTTGACGAAAAATTCAAGATCACCAGCACCCGCTGGTTTTCGCTGCTTCGTACAAATGCCAGGTATTCATTGGATTCTTCCTGCACTATCCGGTAATCGCCCTCGATTAGCGCCGGGGTCGATCTGCGAAGATGCAGCATGCGCTTGTAAAAATTCCACAGCGAATGCGGGTCTGCGTGCTGTTCCTTTACGTTGAGGCCTTCAGCATGATTGGGGTTGACTGGCAGCCAGGATTCCACGCTCGAGAAACCTCCCTGCAGGCCGGAATTCCATTGTAACGGCGTGCGGTTCTTATCGCGCGTCATGATTGCCGCTCGCCGGATGGCATCATTCGCGCCCATCCCCAGCTCATGCACCAGCCGCTCATAATACCAGGTTGCCATTGTATCCCGCAGTTTTGCCGGATCGTCAATCAAATAATCGGTCATCCCGATTTCTTCACCGTTATACAGGAAGGGTGTACCCTTAAGAGTCAACATCAGCGCCACCGACAGGCGCGCGCGCTCGGCATCGTGAATTCCATCCGCGAAATGCGTGTAAACCCTTGAACTGTCGTGATTGCCCAGTGTATTGCAAGGCCAGGCTTGAGGTGAAATTTTGGCCAACGCTGCCAGCCGCTCGACCTGGTTCTGGCGGATCCAGTCTGGAGAGAGCGGCCCGTCACAGCGCATGAGCGGGAAATTAAACACCAGCTGCAGTTCATCCTGCCCGTTTCCCATGTAGTCGGGGTTGTGGTCTTCGCCCACCAGCATCCGGTCGCCGGGATATTCATCCAGGATGGCGCGCAGTTCTTTCATCAGATCATGGACCCCGGCCTGTCCCCACTGGTTTTTGAACATATCGTGCCAGTATTGTTCCATCTGTTTTTTTTCTTCTGTGGTTTGAGCCAGTTCAGAAGCCAGCCTTAGCCCGGCCAGGTTCAGCGGTACTTCGTGCGGGGTGAGCTGTGGGTCTTCAAAGATAGTGCCCAGCGCATCCAGCCGGTAGCCGTCCACCCCCATATCCAACCAGAAGCGTACCGCGCTCCACATGGCTGCCACCACCTGCGGGTTGTGCCAGTTCAGATCGGGCTGCTGGCGCATAAAGTAGTGATAATAATATTGGTTGCGCTCCGGAGCGTACGTCCAGGCCTCCCCGTCAAAGCACGACTGCCAGTTGTTGGGCGGGGTCTCCATCCACACGTACCAGTCTGCTTTCGGATTGCTCCGGCTGGATTTTGATTCAATGAACCAGGGATGTTCGTCCGAAGTGTGGTTCAGCACCATGTCCAGGATGACGCGCAGCCCACGCTCATGAGCCCCATGCAGGAAAGCCCTGAAATCCTCCAGCGTGCCGTACTCAGGCGCTACGTTGCAGTAGTCCGTAATGTCATAACCGCAATCCCAGTTGGGAGACGGGTAGTGCGGAGAGAGCCAGATTGCATCCACGCCCAGATCCGTTAGATAATCCAGCTTCTCGATCATTCCCTTAAAATCGCCAATCCCGTCGTCATTGCCATCCGCGAACGAGCGCGGATAAATTTGATAAAAAACCGCTTTTTGCCACCATTTTAAAGTCATGTTTACGCTCCTAGAGTTAATAATGTGATTTTACAGTAAAATGCACTTGTTTGCAGAAAAAAGGGAATTGTTGCCTCCTGTCTTTCCCCGGCGGCGCACTTCGCTTAATTCACGATAAAAAATTTTGGAGGCTGGTTTTGAAAAAGAATCTTCCCATACTGTTATTGGTACTCGGACTATTGCTGGTGGTTGGAGCCGGGGTTTATGCATTTCTGGGGTCGTTTCCTGCGCCTGCGGCCTCCTCTGCGCCCTCTGGGCCTGTAGTGGCGGCTGCGCCGGGCGAAGTGCCCCAGACCATGGCGGACCTTCCCATTATCCACTGCATACCTTATTGCATTGGCTACATCCTTATCTCTTTCATCTCCATCCGGAACGACCTTCACCACCATCAAAGCAACATTATCAGCAACACCATTGACACCTATTCCATTATTCCGTTCC
>JBBRWF010000414.1:0-4540 GCA_038249405.1 Anaerolineales bacterium | reverse complement strand
CGCGTGCCGAGCGCATCAATTCATTGTGACGGCGGCCAAGGAATTCAACTGGTTGGCGTTCCAGTTCCAACTGCCAGCGTTGGTAAGCCTCAAAGACGGGTTTTGGTGTTGCTCCAAAAGAGCCGTGATTCAAAAATACGATATTGGGATCAAGCAAAAAATTATCTTTTAGATTTGACATGGAAGCAATCATAACCTCAAAGCGCTCTTAAATTTGTAAAAACACAATATAAAGTGCCATTGCATCCCGGCACTGTCTATCGGGTTTTTTCAAAAAAAGCAGGGCTGGCAAGTGAAATAACGGGTTTTAATTCGTAAAGGAAAACGAGTAGGAATTATGCCAATTAACTCAAGCGAGGCAGATTAGCAAATCTGTCCTATGTTGTTATTTGGGGATCAGCATTCTGTTTCTTCAGAATTTTATTCATTATTTTCAGTTACCTATAAACCTACTCGGCATGGCGGTAGGTCAGATTTGATTTGCACATACAGCTTCTTGAGATTATAACAAGGGATTGCGGCATACACGTGGTGTTGTGTGTGGTAATTCAAATGCCAATATAAGAAGCCGGTAATATTACACATTATCCTGCAGCCAGAATGCAAGGTGTTGTTTTAAGGATAATAGGGCAAATTTCTATAAAATGGTACCAGTCTAACTTGACAGCGCTTGGAAGTGAAATATCGTATTTTTGATTGTGGAAAAATTCCAGTATTGCCATGGTGTTCAGGGGCACGATGATTTCTTGCGTTTATCCGTGACTAAAACAAGCTTATAGTGTTGTAACGTAAATATGAGTTGTCTATATTATTAATCTCCATCACATCTTGCTGGACTAGAATACTTCAGTGATGTAGGCAACTTTCCTCCTTTCCCCACTCAGTAAAGAGTATATATGAGCATATTAAATTCGCCATCCAAGCGTCTTGCGACGCCAATTGCCATTGTTGGGTTATCAGCAATTTTTGCCAAAGCAGCCAATCTGCCCGAATATTGGGACAATATCGTCAAAAAGATCGATGGAATTACCGATGTGCCCATCTCCCGTTGGCAGATCGACGATTACTTCGATGCTGACCCGACCAAAGCGGACAAAACCTACTGCAAACGCGGCGGTTTTATTCCGGATATCGCCTTCGACCCGATGGAATTTGGCCTGCCGCCAAACATTCTGGAGTTGACGGATGTGTCCCAATTGCTGGCGCTGGTGGTGGCCAAGCAGGCGTTGGAAGATGCAGGCTATGGAACAGCCAGTGAAACGGTTCGCCAGCGCACGGGTGTAATTTTAGGCATCGGCGGCGGGCAAAAACTGATTACACCGCTCACTTCCCGCTTACAGTATCCCGTCTGGGAAAAAGTCCTGCGCAGCCTTGGGCTGAGCGAGGAAATGGTGCAGGCCGCCGTTGAACGGATGAAGCTGGCTTACATCCCGTGGGAAGAAAACTCCTTTCCCGGCATGTTGGGCAACGTCATTTCTGGGCGCGTAGCGAACCGGTTAGACCTGGGCGGCGTAAACTGCGTTGTCGATGCGGCTTGCGCCAGTTCGCTGAGCGCTCTCCAGATGGCTGTGGGGGAACTGACTTCGGGGCGTACCGATATGATGTTGACCGGCGGGGTGGACACCGATAACTCCATTTTTATGTACATGAGTTTCAGTAAAACCCCGGCCTTCTCCAAAAAGAATGAGATTAAGCCTTTCGATGCGGAATCGGACGGCATGATGATCGGCGAGGGTTTGGGAATGTTGGTGCTCAAACGGCTCGCGGATGCTGAACGCGATGGTGACCGGATTTACGCAGTCATCCAAGGTGTTGGGGCCTCGAGCGATGGACGTTACAAAAGCATTTACGCGCCAAGTTCGGCGGGACAAGCGCTGGCGCTGGAACGGGCCTACGAATCGGCCGGGTTCGCACCGTCCACAGTGGGTCTGATCGAGGCCCACGGCACCGGTACGGTGGCAGGTGATCTGTGTGAAGTGACCACGCTCAACCAGGTTTTTCGCCGGGATAACCCTCAGCGCCAGCATATTGCGCTGGGCAGCGTCAAATCGCAAATTGGACATACCAAGGCTGCGGCGGGTGCAGCCAGCATGGTCAAGATCGCCCTGGCCTTGCACCACAAGATCCTCCCGCCCACGATCAACGTTGAGAAGTCTCACCCGCAACTGGATATTGAAAACTCGCCGTTTTATCTGAATACAGAGACGCGCCCGTGGATCCGCAGAGAATATCCGCGCCGCGCGGGTGTCAGCGCGTTTGGATTTGGCGGCACCAACTTCCACGTGGTTTTGGAAGAATATGAGCCGGAACAGCGCCTGCCCTATCGCCTGCATCGCCATGCTCAAATGATCATATTGCATGCGCCCACGCCCGAGGCTTTGCGAGCTCGCGCACTGGAACTCAGCGCACAGCTCAAGGCGCCAGACGCCGAACAAAATTATGCGCGAGCAGTGGAAACCAGCGCCAACAGTATTCCATCCGCTGAAGCCCGTTTAGCCTTCGTCGCCGAATCACTGGTCGAAGCACGCGAACTGCTGGCTCTTGCGGCTGAACAATTACAGGCCAAGTCCAGCGAAACAGCCTGGCAGCACCCTAAAGGCATTTTCTACCGGCGGCAGGCGCTGGGCGGCAAAGTCGTGGCATTGTTCCCCGGCCAGGGCGCTCAGCATGTCGAAATGGGCCGCGAGTTACTGCTTAATTTTCCGGTATTGCGCGAAGCCTTTCACAAGATCGATGCGCTCTTCCGCGCAGATGGGCAAACGCCGGTTTCACAGGTAGTCTACCCGTCGCCAGTCCCCGGTACCGATCTGCATGCCACCCAGACTGCGGCCCTGCAGCGCACCGAATATGCCCAACCAGCCATCGGCGCAATGAGCGCCGGGCTTTATCAATTGTTCACCGAAGCCGGATTCCAGGCCGACTTTGTCGCCGGGCATAGCTTCGGAGAATTGACCGCTTTATGGGCAGCGGGCGTTCTGGACGAGCAAACTTACTTTCATTTGATGAAAGCCCGCGGTGCAAGCATGGCTCCACCCGCGCACCCCGGTTTTGATGCCGGAAGCATGCTGGCGGTGACTGGCTCATACGCCCAGCTGCAATCTGAATTGCAACATCTACCCGGTGTGTATCTGGCGAACTGGAATGCGCACAACCAGGTTGTACTGGCTGGCCCCACTTCATCGATCGATGCGGCTCAAACCACACTGGCCGAAAGAGGGTATAGTGTGACCCGTTTGCCAGTGGCCGCTGCCTTCCATACGCCGCTGGTCGGACATGCACAGCAACCCTTCGCCGAGGCCATCCATGCCGCCACCTTCAATAGTCCCTTAGTGCCAGTCTATGCCAACGCAACTGCCCAGCCTTACCCTTCCGATCCACGCGCTATTCAGGAACAGCTTGCGCAGCATCTTCTCCAGCCGGTCATGTTTACCCACCAAATCGAAAACATGGCCGCTGCCGGTGCAACGCTCTTTATCGAATTTGGCCCGCGCAACATTCTCACCAACCTGGTGAATAACATTCTGGCGGACCGCCCGCATGTGGCGGTGGCGCTCAATATCGGCAAGAAAAAGGATAGCGACCGGCAGTTCCGTGAAGCCGTTGCACAACTGCGCGTTTCAGGTCTGCAATTCCGCGAGCTTGACCCATTTGCGGCGCTTGCCAAACCGGTCGATGTGAAACCAAAACGGGCGCTCAGCATCCAGTTGAATGGTAGTAATTATGTCAGCGAGAAAACCCGCGCCGCCTATGAGACCGCGCTAAACCAGGCTGCTCCCGAAATCATGGCACCTGCCATTGTCACTCCTGCCCCGCTAGTAACCGCGCCAGTACTCGCCAACAATCTCCAGTCCGATGTTTTGGAGAGATTTCTTCAGCAACAGGCTGAAGCGGCGCGTATTCATGAGCAGTACCTGCGCCAGCACGCAGAACAAGCCCAGGCTATTCTGAAATTATTGGAAAAGGAAAACCTGCCTGCGGCGGACTTACTCCGCGCCGCCACTTCGGTAAGCAGTCCAGGCTTTACCGTGCCAGTTTTCACCCCAACGCATGTCCCCGAAATGATGACCACTATCGCCCCGGTTGCGGTGGAGATGCTCACACCGGTAGTTTCAGTCCCACCCATTGTGACTGGCCCCGAACTGACCGCCCTGACCCAGGCAATGCTGGAAATCGTCAGCGAGAAGACCGGTTACCCGGTTGAGACCCTTGAACCGGGCATGGACATGGAATCTGACCTGGGGATTGACTCGATCAAACGCGTTGAAATCCTGGGTGCGATGCAGACCCGCTACCCCGACCTGCCCAAACTCAAGCCCGAAGAACTGGCCGAACTGCGCACCCTGGCCCAGATCATCGCACACATGAGCGGCAAGCTCGGCGCATCTGTTCCGGTCATTGCTATCGCTCCGGTTATTGCGGCGGTTCCTGCTCCAATTGTGTTTCCCGCGTCTGTTATCGCGCCTGCCATCCCCGCCGCTTCAGGCCCCGAACTGACCGCCCTGACCCAGGCAATGCTGGAAATCGTCAGCGAGAAGACCGG
>JBBRWF010000413.1:0-4541 GCA_038249405.1 Anaerolineales bacterium | reverse complement strand
GTGAGCTGTTTGAGGATTTCTTCGGGTAGTTCCCCGCCTTCGGCCTGGGTTAGTGTGGCTATCAGCTGGGATAATGTTTGGGCTGTTTGAGCAGGCTGCCGCGCGGAAAGAGCGAGGCTTCTTCCTGTCAACGGCAGTCCGGCAGATTTCATGGCCGCAGCCAAGTCTGCTTCTGCTTCGCCCCAATCGCCATAGCTTGAAAGTGCGCTTTGTAATTCGTTGAGCAGTTCCGGCGTTACGGGCAAATGCTGTTTGAGCAGGGAGCGGGTCATGATTAAGTTGGTGATTGTGATGGGGAGATTGTTGCTTTCAAGCATCCGTTCGGCAAGTTCGGGACCATTGGCAACGACGCCAACCAAAACAGATTGCGCCTGTTCGTTTTTTATAAACTTGAGCGTGACAGATTGGTCAGTTAGTTGTGTGACAATGAATTGCGCTGTGCTCTGAGATGCGAGAGTGGCTGCCTGATCGGAAGAGCTGAGTTGGGCGACAACGGGGTGCCCATCCACTTCGAGAATTGCGGTGGTGCCTGTTACTGAAATGATCTGCGCCGTGACGCGCTGATATGCACGCAGACCAATTTGCTGGTCGGTCGTGTTATGGATCGGCGAAATTGAAATGGGGCCGGGGAAACTCATGAACTCACCTTAAGCCACATCCCGCAATGTGGAACAAGCAGACTTTTTAACGAGTGTTACTTTTGCGGTTATACAAATCCTCAGACAGGATGCGAAGACCCTTGATGATCTCTGTTTGGCGGTGGGAGATGTATTGCAGAATCACCATTCGGCTTAGATCCTTGAAGAATACCTGTGCGCTGACACGAAGGCGGTCTGTTTCCAATTCAGGCCGGACGGCAATCACTTTTCCATTGGCGGTAATGACGATTTGTCCGTCCTGCCCGCCGGTTGGGTTTGCGCGCAGGGGCGCTGTCAGCACTTTCCGGCCTTCGTTTCTGCTTTCGCTGCCCGGCCGTGGTGGGAGTTTTTTCATTTTACGGGCTACGAAATCTGGAATTGAAATGGTCATCATGAATTCATTCCCAGGTTGACAATGCCGCGCAGGAAATATGAAGCTTTCAAAATAGACGCTGACTCCATTTGCTGAAATATCGGCCAGGGGGGCAAGGAACTGGTAGGAAGAACCTTTAAATTGAATGGAAACGACAAGCGGGTCATCAGGTTCGACCCGAATTTGTTCGCGTTTTCCAATGTTGTTTTCGGCTATTTCAAAATTTGTAAGGACGGCAGAATCTTGAGCCAGATTCAGGCTTTTCACAGTTGAATGAATCACGGCAGGCAATTCATCACCTTGCAAATAGGATTCACCCTGATAATACAAACAGGCGATATGGCTTTTACTGCCAGTCACCTGAATTTCGGAAAGGCTGATCGAAACGATATTGGTAGCATAAGAGATGGGTAAGCCCTTATAAATATTCAATAATCGGATTCCCGATCTATTTCTGGCGGCCTGTCTTAATACTTGTAATAAGTCCATGCTGGGTATGAAATGGGCGATATGCAGGCGGATACTTTTACGTACCGAGAGTCGCCGCTGTGGGATTGATGACGACATTGTCTTTGCGGATTTCGTAATGCAAATGTGGTCCCGTGGAGTTGCCTGTGTTTCCAGACAGGCCAATGGGAGAACCAGCGGCTACCGAATCTCCCACGGATACGGGAATGCTGGAAAGGTGGGCATAGTATGTTTTGTAGTCTCCATTTTCCACGATTACCAGATTACCGTACCCCTGATTGTTCCAGCCAGCGTAGGTGACTTTGCCGTCCATCGTTGCTTCAACAGGTGTGCCAACGACAACTCCAAAATCCAACCCATTGTGACCGGGATGAAATTCCTGGGTTAAGAATCCACCCACAGGGCGGCCGGATGGAATATTTTTTGAAACCTGAGCGGATGCTGTTGCGGCGGAGGCGGTTCCCGTTTGCATAGCGCTTTCAGGAACATCCAGATCCATTTGACTTTCGACAAGTTTTTCAAGCAGAATGATCATCAACAACGGTGTCATCAGATCGCCGATCCCGGAACCGGTTTGCTGTTCAGAAGACATCCCGTTATTCACTGTCATCATGGTTGACAGAATCTCCTTGAAGGAGGATAGAAAATCGGATGTTAAAGGATCTGTACTTGTTGTTCGCGCGCTTAATCCTGAAAGACCATAGGTGGTGGAGGTTTGATTAATGGTATTTATCATAGTACACCCATTCTACGAAGGAAGCCTGATAATGGGAGTAAACAGCGCATAAAATTTCTATTATTTGTGCATAAATTGTTTATCCCATCTTTACGCAATATTCAGAGATGATTTATAGGATAAGACTTATCCCTGCACTATACTAATCAAAATTGTAGATGGAAATAAAGACGGTTCTACGAAAGGCAAACCGTCACCGTAGTTATATGTGACCCACAATAGTTCAATTGGTGATGCCATGCAACCCGAATTAAAAGTTAGAAAAATTTTAGGTAAAACATACTTGAACGAGAATCGCCTCGCAGACGCACTGGATGTCTTTAGCAAGATATTGGTGGATTACCCGGATGATATTGAGACGCTTCACGTTCTCGGGAATTTTTATCTTGCAAGCGGCGATGGGAAAACAGCAAAAGGAATCTACCTGCGGGCTTTGCAGTTGGACCCGAATAATAAAGTATTCCAGCGCCAGGTTAATTTGGCAGAGGAGATCGGTGATACAGGTTTAGAAGAGCCTCTCCCCACAGATCTTCCCGCAGTGGCGCGACTGCTCCAGCGTTTAACCGGCAAAGCCCAAAGAATTAGCGAAGCCGATATTATGCGGGCGGCTGAACTGCTTGAGAAAATTATAAACAGCGAAAGCCCTGCAGATTTGGTTGCCATTCATCTGGATGAGATTGATGAACTCCTGCCTGCTCTGATCGAATTGAATATCCGGCAGGCGTATGCCGATAGCTGCCCCGAACTTGCGGAATCACTACGCGGTTTGCAGCTTAATATTGATTATCAATTGACCACCAAGGAGGACGATGCATCCTTTTTGGAGAAAAACAGCGCTCTGTCCAATCCTCATTTCAACGGCAGCATCCTATTCCTGTTGCCAGAGTTGGAACACAAGTCCAATCGAATGGCGCTTTTGCAATCAACACTGGAATCCCTTGGCTGCAACGTCTTGGAGAAGAGGGAGTATGCCGCTACTCGTGATCCCAAGCCGGATGTTGTCATTACGAGTAACCCGCATCTGAACCCGGCGCTCCTTGCGGGCCTGTCTTCATTATCCACTGCTGGCGTGCCGATCATCCTGGATCTGGACACTGATTTTGAAAAGCAGCCTATTTCTCACCCTGAATACAATACGAAAGGGCTGGGCACTCGGGCACGCAGCAATGCCTATACCTCTTCGATCTCGCTGGCGCGGACAGTAACAGTCCCTTCTGAGGCCAATGCAGATTCTTTGAAGAATTTGGTGGAGAATGTCTGTGTGATCCCGGACGGGTGGTCTACTCAGAACAAACTTTGGAGAAAAGAATCCCCTTTGCGAAATACCATCAATATTGGCTGGGTGGGCACGAATGGTCAACTTGAAGATCTGGTATTCATCCGCCGCTTCATCATACGGATCATCCGCGAATTTCAAAATACACGCGTCGTGATCATGGATAATCCGCAGGCGTACCGTCTGTTTGAGAATTTACCGGATAACCGAAGGCTGTATTTACCGGCAGTTGCCCATGAAGAATTCCCCTACCTGTTAAGCCAGGTGGATATTCTTCTAGTTCCATTGCGTTCCACGCCATACAACCTCTCCCTGCCTGATACGCTGCTAATGGAAGCGGGAGCCAAAGGAATTCCATGGGTCGCATCTTCCATCCCATCCTTCCAGCGCTGGAAAAAGGGCGGGGTCATCTCCGAAGCTTTGGATGAATGGCATCTTAATATAAGACACCTGATTATGGATGAGGATCTTCGCCGCAGACTGGGGAATGAAGGCAGATCCGCTGCACAGGCCAGGGAGATGAAACATACCGGAAAGCTGTGGCTAAAAATGATCAATCAAGTAGCGCATCAGAGAGTGGATCTATTATCTGCTGCTGAAAAAACGATCCCGTCGTCTCTGGTGCATTAAAGTGATCGTCACTTATATCCATTCCAATCGCCCTGCAGATCAAATCAGAATTCAGGTACGATGCCGGAATCTGGTTGATGCAATTAATCGGACAGGAATTCACCGTGCAAACCTGCTGGATATGGCCTCGTTCGTTCAAAATACGGCTCAAGCTCAAAAGGTTTGCGGCGCGTCTGATCTGCTGGTCATTTATCGTTACCTCTACGGGTCAGTCCTTACTGCCGTTCAGTATTGGAAAGCGCGCGATAAGAAAGTGATTGTTGACTTTGACCAGGCTTTCAACTACCTGACGGAGAGCCAGCCAGCCTACTTCTTTTGGTTTATGGGGAAACCCTTGGATGGCCTCGACTTTGAGAACGCTGTCATTATAGACCCGCCGCCCATTGAGCAGTTCAAGTGGGGCCTTGCCATGGTTGATGG